>CAZOMM010000086.1:0-1934 GCA_964581165.1 uncultured Coriobacteriaceae bacterium | reverse complement strand
TTAAAGGACTAAAACTGCATGCTTACTCGCTAAACGATTGAGGCTTAAATTGGGATGCGAGATCGTGGATCACCTTCCCAATATGCCTCGTCAAATGCACTAGACATTTAAGTTTTTAGGCAAAGCTAAAAACTTAGAAGGCAAAACTTAAGACCCAGCTAGGATGATGATCTCTTGGCTGGGTCTTTTGTATCTAGTGTTATTTAATTGTGCGCTAAGGTGCTCATTCTGGTACACGGCTACTGCACAACCAGTCTGCTACGCGGCTTGCTCCGCTGTAGCTGCTGGAGCCGATAGCACCGCAGCTACTCCGCTGGAGCCTCCGGTACTACAGCTAGTTTTTTTGCCTGCTGGATTCTAGCCAGACAGTTTTCTCTGCTCAAAAGGGCTATCGAAGCAAATAATGGAGGAGAAACCTGCTTGCCAGTTATAGCTACGCGAGCAACTTGGAAAACCTTCTTGGGTTTTAGCTCCATCTGCTCAGGAATTGTCCTCAAAGCAGCTTCTATAGACTCCTCTTCCCATTCCATATTCTCATCTGAAAGCGCCGACTCCACAGCTTCCAAGATCTCAAGAGCACCTTCTTTGGCAAGGATCTTATCTACAGACTTCTGCTCAAACTCAAGTTCGTTTCCACTAAACAAAAAGCAAATCATATCTGGCAGCTCAGTAAAGACCTTAATTCTCTCAGCTACCAGTGGATAAATTGCCTCATACCAGCTACGCCTCGCCTCTACATCTTCGCGAGTGCTCTTTGAAGGATCGCTGCTAAGTTTTGCGGCCTCTAAGAATGGAAGTGCTCTATCAATAAACTCCGATGCGCCCATCTCTTTGATGTACACACTATTGAGCCACTGGAGCTTGGTCTTATCAAAGACGGCAGAGCTGCGATTAATGCGATCTAAGGAGAAGTTCTCAAAAAGCGTCTGCTTGTCGAATACTGTGGTTTCTCCATCCAAAGACCAGCCAAGCAGGGCAAGATAGTTAAGCATGGCCTCTGGAGTGTATCCGGCATCGCGGAAATCTTGAATGCTTGTGGCACCATGGCGCTTAGAGAGCCTCTTGCCATCGGATCCTAGAATCATCGAAAGATGAGCAAAGCTTGGAATCGGAACTCCCAATGCCTCATAAACCATGATCTGCCTAGGTGTGTTAGAAAGATGATCGTCACCTCTGATTACATGAGTAATTCCCATAAGCGCATCATCAACAGCTGTGCTGAAGTTATAAGTTGGGCTGCCATCGGAGCGCATGATTACAAAATCATCGATAACATCAGAGTTAAAGTGGCAGTGACCATAAACCTCGTCGTAAAACTCGATGTCGCCCCTGTCTAAGGGAACCTTAATTCTCCAAACATGTGCTTGGCCAGCAGCAATTCGCTTTGCAGCTTCGTCTTTGTCTATGCAACGGCAGCTTCTGTCATATCCAGAATATCCCTCGGTTTTTTGCATAGCCTCGCGTTTGATCTTAAGCTCCTCGGCCGTGCAAAAACATGGATAGACCTTGTCTTGGGCCTTCATTTTTTCGAGGGCTGCTGTATACATTGCTAGGCGCTCTGTTTGAAAGTATGGCCCAAAGTTGCCACCTAGCTCAGGGCCTTCGTCCCAGTCAATTCCCAGCCAGTGCAGGGCCTCGAGAATCGAATCGGTGTTTTCTTGGGTGGAACGAGTTGGGTCGGTATCGTCAATCCTAAGAATAAAGACACCTTTGGTGGCACGCGCAAAGGCCCAGTTATAGATGGCAGTGCGCACTCCTCCAATGTGGAGCTTTCCTGTAGGGGAGGGAGCAAATCTCACCCTTGTTTGCTCGCCAAAGGCATCAGGATCGTAATTGAAGATTTCAGCCGTTTTATTTATATCAGTATCCGTATTAATATCCGCGTTAATATCCGGTTGCAACTTTTACCCCCTTGCATTTATGACTCAAATCCT
>CAZOMM010000085.1:0-2390 GCA_964581165.1 uncultured Coriobacteriaceae bacterium | reverse complement strand
TTTTATGAGGTATGGGCAGCGGATATAGATAACATCTCGGGAGCTTTCGTTAAAACCCTTCTCTTCCTCGAAAATGCTAAAAATTTGGCTCGGTTTTGCTAAAAATCCTCCTCGAAAATGCTAAGAATTTCCCTCGAGAATGCTAAAGTAAAACTGCAATATGTACTTTGAGCTGGGAGAACATGATGAGTTTGAGGCCTGATGGTTATATGCCTAGACTGCTAGATGATGTGCTTAATCGTCGTTTGCGCGCTTTTGGGGCAGTAGAAGTTTCTGGGCCAAAATACTGTGGGAAAACTTGGACGAGCATGGCCCAAGCCAATAGCATCGTTCATTTAGATGACAACAACATAAAGCAGATGACAGAACTTGATGTTTCCCTAGCGCTTGAAGGTGAAAAACCTCATGTTATTGACGAGTGGCAAGACGTTCCAGCAGTTTGGGATGCTGTGCGAAGAGCCATAGATGAAAGCGGCAATAAGAGTGGGCAGTTTTTGCTCACAGGCTCTTCCTCTGTTGATAAAACCAAAGTGTCACACAGCGGTGCGGGACGCATTGCCACTCTCTCTATGAGAACCATGAGCCTTTACGAAAGCGGCGAATCTAGTGGAAGCATCTCTTTACGGACACTTTTTGACGAGCCAGAATCAGCACTCAAAACCAAAGCTGTAAGCACCGATCTGCGCCAGCTGACCCGCGCCATTTGCCGTGGAGGCTGGCCCGCAGCCATCGGTTGTGATGACGATCTTATAGGCGAAATTCCTGCTCAATACTTAAACGCGCTTTTTTCGGTAAGCGCCGCTAAAAGCAATCTAGATACAAAGACATCCCGTGCACTAGCTGTCTCGCTTGCAAGAAATATCGGCAAGCAAGTGAGTTTTAAGACCATGTATGCAGACATTTATCAAGGCGAAGCCACAAATGACATCAGTCTAAGTGGATTTCGAAACAAGCTCGCACCCTATCTGACCTTTTTTGAACAGCAATACTTCATCGAGGAGCAAAGCGGATGGGATGCGCCGATTAAATCAAAGTCACGCGTGCGTTTCAAACCCAAACGCACATTTGCAGACCCTTCCCTGCCTGCCTCACTGCTTAACATGACCCCAGAGCGACTTCTTCAAGAGCCACAAGTTTTTGGAACACTTTTTGAGGAACTTTGCCTGCGCGATGTCCGGATATATTGCTCAGCACTCGGCATGATCCCAGACCCCACTATCTGCTACTACGGAGATGCAGATGGCCTAGAAGTCGACATAATTGTGGAGCTTTCTGATGGTCGCTGGGGTGCTTTTGAAGTAAAGCTAAGCGATGCCAAAGTTTCTGAAGCAGAAAAAAGCCTGCTTAGGCTCAAAAGCAAAATCTTAAGCAATCCAGCTGCCCGCAACAGAGAGCCATCATTTCTAGCAGTACTAGTAGGTAAGGCAGAATTTGTGCGCCAAACTCCTAGTGGTGTTTTTATCATCCCCATTACCGAACTAGGTGCCTAAGCTCCTTATAACTTGCTAATACTTATTGCTCACAATAATCTGTCCGATTCCTATAAATCAACTGGATTTTGTGCCACAAATCATCTGAGTTTTATTCCTCAAATCACCTGAGTTTTTTGCCTCAAATCATTGATATTTTTTCCTACAAATCACCTGAGTTTTATATAATTGCCGCATAAGGGCCTGTAAAGGCGTGCTGCTTAAACAACCTCAGTTAGGAAAACCATGCCAAAGTATTACCCCCGTGTTACAGATAAAGTTTTGAAATTCAAACTAGAGACTTGCGGTGCGGTACTAATAAAAGGAACCAAGTGGTGCGGCAAATCCACAACTGCCGAACAAATTGCAGGCAGTGCGGCATATTTACAAGACAGACTCACAAGTAGTCAACTAATTGAGTTGGCAAAAAATGCACCTGATCTATTTTTAGCAGGACAAACTCCTAGGCTTATTGATGAATGGCAGGTGATCCCGTTTATTTGGGACAAAATCCGCTTTGAGGTTGACCACCGAAATGCAAATGGACAATTCATCCTCACTGGATCGGCCACCCCGCTAGAAGATCCTGGGGAAGCGTACATGCATAGCGGAATAGGCAGAATCGTGCCAATGGTAATGCGACCGATGACTTTAAGGGAATCTGCGGATGGAACGGGTGGAATATCTCTTACCAATCTGTTTAACCAAATTCCTCAAGATGCCACACGCAGCCCCCTTACTTTAGAGGACTATGCTTACCTTACTTGTAGGGGTGGATGGCCCAAGGCATTGGAACTTTCACATGAAGCTGCGTTGGAACAAGCGATTATTTTTTACGAAGGTCTTGTAGAAGACGACCTTAACCAGGTCTACAAGAACACTAAAAACCCTGAAAGAATCAGGCGTTTGATGAGATCTTAC
>CAZOMM010000084.1:0-2950 GCA_964581165.1 uncultured Coriobacteriaceae bacterium | reverse complement strand
AGATTAAGGGTTTTAACCATTGGATTTTTGAGTTTAAACTCAGGGCCTACGAATCCTGTTCATTGTAACTAAAAACGCCGCGAAATGCTAGTGGTACTGCAATCGATCAGGGCAAAAGCATTTACTTTTTTTCACTCCGCTTTTGACCCTGTCCGCCATCTTTCCGAACCTTTTTTCTGTCCTGGAAAAGAGGAAATCGGTTAAATTTTCCCAATATTTGGCGTAAGACGTGGTGCAACTATGTAGCATTTGGTTGCAACCTACGAGATGGAAGAGATTTAGATAAGTATTTGAGCTCCAAAAATCGACAAATAGTTACCAGTACTGGGTTTTTTGATTTTTGGCCTCTAAAGCCAGAGGTAACAAACAACCAAACCTTTGAAACAAGGCTTTGCTAGGGTTGGCTAAAGATGAGGTGTTTACTTTTGTAATCCGAACAATATGGAAAGCAGAGTATTCGGATTTAGCGCTGCTTTGTATCGCATACGCTTTTTGCTCATACGGTTATATCTGGCTTGATGAAGTAAAGTTAGTGCTTTTTTGCGCAGTACGTTCAAATTCAATGGTGAATTGTCCTTTTTTGCACGCGAAGCATCTTCTCTAAAAGTGACATCAAGTGACCAGTGGAGTTGGTTTTCTATCGACCAATGGCTTCTTACTGCATGCGCAAATTCTTTTTGATCGGTGAGTGAAGTTAGGTAATAACGCTTCTGTACGCGCTCAACACCTTTTTCGTACACAATGCTTTTGGCCTCACCTAGCGCTTGCAAACCTCGCCATTCGCTGCGTCCTTCTAGCCATGCTATATCTTGTAAAAGTCGGCATTCACGACGTTCAACTCGCCCATGCCCTTTATCCAAAATCACTTCTGGTTTTAGGTTGGTTTCAAAGGATTCGAAGTATAATTTCACATCTTCATGCAATTGATGCTGGTTACCTTTTAAAGCCAGCACATAATCCGCGTGTTTGTCAATGATTTTTTCTGCGATTGCTTTTTGGCAGCCCATGGCATCTATCGTGACAATATCGTTCTGTATATCTACTAAATCGAGCAGCTTGGGGATGGCGGTTATTTCGTTAGATTTCTTTTCTACAGTGATTTCGCTCAGGGTGAGTTGATTCTCGGTCACAAAGGCGCTAACCACATGGTAGGCTTGGTGTTGGTCGTTGCTGCTGCCTCGGATGGTTTTGCCGTCTATCGCAACTATCGAGCGCTTATTACGTTCAGTCTCAAGCCAGTCGTTAAGGCAATTAGAAAGCTCCATGGGATTCAGGCGTTCAAAAAGACGGCGAATGGTATCTGCATCAGGTATACCATTGGGAAGTTCAAGGCCGAGTTCCTTCTTCAGCCATTCTATTCTTTCTTTCCCAAAACACTCTACATCTTCGAAATCTTCGGCGCCGCAGATCATAGCGCAGAACGTTATTGTGATAATGTCTGAAAGAATATGCTTAATATTACCGTACTTTGTACGTCTTGGGTCCGTGATATTGTTGGAGATTTTATCTCTTAATATGGATATGCTTAGTGTGGAGGGTATGTTTGCTTCTCTATTCATGGCGCATGTGAACTATGTTTGTCATGAGACAACATATGTAATACTCTAGCAAAAAAGTAAATGCTTTTGCCCTGACGTTTAAACGCTAAAGAGTGCTCCGGTGGCCAACTAGTACAACGTTCTCTAAATGTCATTACAAACAAATCTCATCCATCTTGTAGGTCCAGTGATGCGGTACCGGCTCTTGGTTAATATCATCGATAAACCAGGAGATCCTCTCTTTTAACTCTTCCCTGCTCTTGACCCTGATACCTCTTAACATGCAGCGGGATAGTTTGCCAAACCAACCTTCTATCATGTTAAGCCATGAGCCGTGTTTGGGGGTAAAGATAAACTCAAAGCGCCCGGGCACAGAGTTTAGATAAGTCATGGTCTCTTTTGAAGAGTGGACCCTATGATTGTCGAGCACAACTTTTATTAACCGCCCCTGGGGATATTGAGCGTCAACACTCTTAAGAAAGTCAATAAAGTCCGAGCTCTTATGGCTGTCACGGATAAGGTACGAAATTTGACCCGTTATTAAATTGATGCCGGCCAATAATGAAAGTGTGCCAAGTCTTTTGTACTCGCTGTCTCTCGCTATAAAACCGTGCTCGGGCGTAACCGGTAGATCTTCTCTGGTGTTGCTGATGGCCTGAATGCCGGGCTTTTCATCGTAAGAGATGAAAATATGATCTGAGTTTATCTGGCCGACCATCTGCATTTGAGCCTCTTTGTATAACATCAGAACCTGAGTCTTTTTAGACTCAAAATCTGGATCTCTTTTTTCAAGAAAATACCTGATCTTATGCGGCTTAATGTCCTGTTCATGCAATATTTTCCACACTTTGGATTTGGCTATTCTTTCTAAAGACGGGTGCCCATCTTCCTTACAATGCTCCTGAATATGCTTTTGGAGCAATGACATGGTCCACAGCTCTTGAGGATATCCCAGTTCTTTGGGTTTTACGCATGCGAAATTGACGACGTATGTCTTATCTTCATCCGTAATCTTTGCAGGCCTGCCGCTTCTGATTAAATCACAGACGGCGCCTTCGACTCCCAAAGCAATAAACTTCTTGATCACATTATGTACCGACTGCCTTGTGGTGCTCAATGCCCGAGCGATGGCAGTGTAATCCCTGCCTTCGCCTGCCATGATCAAAATCTTGGCATTTATGACTTTGCGTGCTTCCTCCGTTCGCGAGCTGGCAATTGTTCTGAGTCTTGCCAGCTGTTCTTCTTGTAAATTAACGACGTTGACCTTTGGTCTGGGCATAGCATACTCCTGTTAGTATTGTACCTAACAGAAGTATACAGAATTTATTTATTATGTCAAGTTATTTAGAGAACGTTGTACTAGGCCGCAAGGCATGATGAACTCTTATGTTGAATCCAACATAAGCAACCTG
>CAZOMM010000083.1:0-3032 GCA_964581165.1 uncultured Coriobacteriaceae bacterium | reverse complement strand
CGATTTCTTCCAACAGCTCAAGTGCCGTATTTGCCGCTTGGTTGCCAAAAACATAAAGAGTGCTGCGAATAGCATCAATCGCTTCGTTTCTAATGTCTGCAACTGTCCAGTTTGAATCTTGCGCCAAAAGAGCCGAAATATACTCGCTTACATAAATACTCGCCGCATCTCCGTATAAAGCAACCTTGTTTTTGTAGGCATCAAGCCTCGCTTGACTGACTGCCATTTTGTGCCTGACTTTGAATTTGTCACACGAAGCTGATTTCTAATTTTTTTCCAAGGACTTATGCATCCTTTTGGCCCGCTCGATCTCTTTTATACATCAAGGCTCCTATTGACCTTATTAAATATGACAATCTCAGGCAGTTGAAGTGGACTCATCTGCTGCCCAAGAACTTGGTGTCCTTGTCGTTGTTTGTACGGTTTGGCCTTCCACCAACAAGCATGTCCTAGGTTCAAATCTCCATAAAGCTTATGGGGGCACATCTCCTAGGACATGCTATGATTTCCCGAGAGGCACCCCGCCACGACGGGCAGCCTTTTAGAATTGGAGCCCCGCAGTTTTAAAGTCTAAGAGCGGGGCTCGGTCATTCCAACAAGACCGTTCGCTCACCTCCTCCCAACAACGCAATTGAAATCAACTAAACAAATTTGCGTAGAACCCGTAGGTTTTACGCTTTATTTATTTTCGTTGATCCAACAGGTCGAGGACCTGCAGGATCGTTTCTGCCAAAACTCGTAAAAGTTCGGCAATTAAACGAACCATAGGCGACACCCCCTTCCATCGGGGCTGCCAGAAGTGGCGAAGCACCTCTAATACCTATGATGAACTAAGAATCTAAATAAATAACTTGAGGTTTCCAAGCTCAATTCAACTGATGACTGGGCAATCTTCTAACCCAAATCTAAACAAAATCCAAATCTTAGAGATTGCGCGAACTTAGCCTGTTTATAGACGAATCCGGGAGCGACAACCCAAAGGAGTGGGCGTGTACATTTTTTTGGACATGCCCAAGCTGCACAAGCTGCCAAATCTAGGCTTCTGCGATACTCGTCTCCAGATACTGCAGTTCCATAAAGCGAGCAATAATCCCCATAAAGGCTTTGGCAACACACTAGTCAGCTTGGCACTAGCAACATTAGCAACATAACAAACATTAGCAGCATCCCAGAGTGTCGATAGGAACAACCGCAATGCCATCATCTGTTACATGCGTTGCTGCGCCAAAGGCAATGATGATGCATTTAGCCATTGGGGGCCTCTCTCCATGAGAAATCATCTTCTTTTCAAGGGCAAGAAGATTGGCCGTAGCAGCATCAATTCCAGATGTTCCCATTTTCACTTCAAAGGCTGCCCACTCACCATTTCTCTTTGCAACTATTGCATCGACCTCAAGATCACTTGAGTCGTGGTAGTGATAGATCTCGGCTTCTAGAACGCGAGCATAGATTCTAAGATCGTGAATGACCAAAGACTCAAATAAAAGGCCCAAAGTTTTGGGGTCTGAAACGAGCGAATTTACATCTGCACCGAGGGCAGCTACCGCAAGTGAAGGGTCGGGAAAATGATGCTTAGAGGCGCTTCTCAACCTAATGGGAGACCTGAGCGCAGGATTCCATGGTAAAACATCATCGACTATGTAAAGCCTTCTAAGTGCAGAGATGTATTGAGAGACCGTGTTTCGGCCAAGCTCTCTACCCATGTCAGCAGCAATCGTTTTAATACTAGCAAGGGTAGACTCATTACGGGCTAGCGATGCAAGCAGTGCCCTGACTTTTGCGGGATCTCTACGCACTCCATCTATGCGTGAGATATCTGACTCCTCCAATGTTCGGATGTACTCGCGAGCAATTCTTGTGGCAGTTTTAATTGTGCCACCAACAGCGCTTGGCCAACCTCCACAACATACGGCTTCGGCTACATCGTTAAGCCCCGACATAGAGCCAAAACATCCGCTTGAGATCTTGCCATCGAGCAGTTCTGATAACGAAATCTCACCACTTGACTTCCCGTTTTCAAACATACTCATCGTATCCATCCGGAGCTTGGCAAAACGACCAACACCACTATGCATGGGGCTATCTATGTCGCTTGGTGTTGCAGATCCGGTAAGGATAAACTGACCCGGCTCGCCTCTCCGATCACATTCATAACGCACCGCATCCCATAGTTTTGGAACTTCTTGCCACTCATCTATTAGCCGTGGAGTCTTTCCGTCAAGGGCGATTGTCGGATCCTCTTTGGCCATAAGCCTACCTGCAAAATCTCCGGTGGGATCTGTCATAGAAATTTCCGAATTGGAATGTATGCTCCCAGTTGTGGTTTTTCCACACAGCTTTGGGCCACAGATTTCTACTGCACCAAAAATCTTTAGAAGTTCTTTGAGTTCGGTGTCGACGATTCGCGGTATGTAATCTCTCATGTTTCTTGCTTTCAGTGCCTTGCTTTCAGTGAATTTTTACTTATTTTAAAAAAGGCAGTTTATCTGCTGTGCAGTGCAAATTTTAGCCTCTGTACAGTGCAAATTTCCAGCATTTTACTGTGCAAAATTCACGTATTTTGGAGTGCAATTAGCATGACTTGATTACAAACACCATTCCTATTATGGCGCACGTCAATAGGCTGATCTTGTCTTAGCTAGGTGCCAAAGATCGTTGCTAAGAATCGATACGAAGCTATCAAAGCGTTGTTGTGTCGATATCATTCGCACGACGCGCAGAACTTCGTCATCGTCAAAATGCACGAGGAGCAGAACTTCACCATTGCCTAGATGCACGAGGAGCAGAATTTTTTGAAACATAGGCCAGAAATTAAATGCCTTGCAATCCAATTTTTAGAATTTGGATTTCGTTTAGGTTTGGGTTAGAAGATTGCCCTGTCATCAGTTAGATTGAGCTTGGAAACCTCAAGTCATCTGTTTAGATTCTTCGTTCACACTATTAGTGGAGGCGGTTTGCCACTTCCGGGCAGCTCCGAGAGGTGCCTGCGTATGGATTATGAGGCAGTCATAGCGATTTGTTCGCTGCTATCT
>CAZOMM010000082.1:0-3145 GCA_964581165.1 uncultured Coriobacteriaceae bacterium | reverse complement strand
AAAATAGCTTGATTCAAATTAGAGGGGATCTCGCTTTAAAGCTTGATCCCCTCTAGTGCTTTTTAAGTGTTTAGGGTCTTGCCGGTTGTTGCGTGAGCGTTAGTGATCGCGTCTTTTTTGATTTAACATGAAGGGCAAAATTGCATTAAAAGCAAGCTGGTATTGGTAGGGACCTTAGAAGCGAGGAACAATTGGGTTTTTTCTCAAAGCGCAGAAGGGCTGCGTCCTCCAGAGCGCATACAAATAGAACCAACACTATTCAAGCTTTACATCGGGATGGTGAGACGCAAGATACAGTGATCTTTTTTTCTCCACATCAAGACGACGAACTTTTGACCATGGGTGTAGCAGCTGCAAACATCAAATCTTCACATGTAATAAACACCCATGTCGTGCTTTGTACCGATGGTTCAGCCTCGGCAGTTTTTGCTACATTGGCCAACGAAGAGGCATGTCAATTACATGATGGCTTGCATTCTTATCGGCTTACAGAATCTCAATTTGTAAATGCTAGAGATGTGGAGTTTTCTGAGAGCTGTGCAGCCTTGGGCTATCGGCCTTGCGAGCTGCATTTTCCCTTTGTTAGAGCTAAGGATAAATGTCTGAGTCAAGAGATTGCTAGGCAGCTAATTTTATCCGCATTAGCCGAGGTGCCAGATGCCAAGGTTTGTACGATCATGCCTCTAGAATGCGATTTTCAGCATGTAGACCACACCAACTTGGGCAAAGCGGCTATGGATTTGTTTGAAGAAGGTCAGATAAGAGAGTTGGATCTCTATGTCGAACCTTATTTAGTTGACAAGCTTAAAGAGGCAGGGGCGGGGATTTGGGAATCTCTGCACTTAGAAACTATGGCCCCTGAAAGCGAGGAAGCTTCTGAGCGTTTAGATAAGGCAATTGCCGCATATTGTCGTTGGGATCCAGATAATAAAAGGTATGCAATAGGCAGACACTCTGTTAAAAGTGAGTTTACAGACTTTGTTAACAGCAAGCTCGCATACCATAGGCTGTTTAAAAAATGATTGCCACCCTCATCAAAAAGTGATTGTTTCTATCGTTAAAAAATGATTGTCTTTACCGTAAGAAAATGATCGCTACTATCGCCATGATGAATCCACATAAAAACATAGATAAGTTAGATCAGCATTTTGCTAACAAGTGGGTAAATATACACGGTATGCACGTCGTAAACGGGCGGGCAAGTATCCTACACGGGCGGGCAAGCATTCAGTTTTGAGAATCGAGACAAGATGTATCAATACGAATTCTTTGACAAACGAGCGTATACCGCACATCCTGCTCCTATGGAGAGTGTTCCTAGCGGCTTTGCAAAAATCGACGATGTGGATTTAATTCGTTCGAGCTATTGGGCCGAGCACTGCCTCGAATGCGCAGAGCCATTGTGCTATGAAAGCTGCGAGCATTTTTCAAACAGATGGGATGAGCGCTGCAGGCGCTTTGAGTTTGGCATCTACGATTCTCCTCACTTTTCGCAATTTCCATATCACAGTGAGGTCAAATTCCGAAAATGGGGAAAGGTCGAAAGCATTGTCTATCCGGGGGCAATGCCTGTGCAGGAGGCCTTGGATATCGATGCCGAGTGGAAAAAGCGATGCAAGTCAAAGCGCCGTTTAATGGCGGCCGGTGCAATCGGTAGATTCTGTTATCCGATAGAGAAGCGCCGAGCTTTTGATTCGGAGAAATATAGATTTAGTGGAACGGCTGGATCTCCCGAAGCTGGCTCCACGCCGCACTTTCTACTCCAGCTTTATTCTTATGAGGCCGAGCCGTTCAAAATGATGTTTGAGATCACAGACGATAATGAGCTTGTCTTCAGGGCCGCCGTAGACGTGCAAGCTGGATATGTGCAGGCCGTAATAGATGTGGCCGATGTCTTTCCGGGAAATGGGAGACTACGAACAAGGATTTATCCCGAAAACGACCTTGAAGCCAACGTGGTCTTTTTGTTCTGTGAATTTGTTTCATTTAAGAGCGGCGTTGATGTTTCAAATTTGCGCGGCTATCTCACTGCTTCAGCAGTTGCCCCAACAGCTGCTCCAGCAGCTGTTACAGCTTCAGGCTCAACTCAGGGCAAAAGCTCAAGCTCAAACTCTAAAACAAGCCAAAACCCAAGTTCAACTCAAGAAAAAGCCCAAAAGCCAGCCAAAAAAGTTAAATGCCTTGCCTGGGATTTGGATAACACCGTGTGGAATGGCATCCTCATGGAGAGCGATCCAGACAAGCTAGAGTTGCGCGAGGGTGTTTGGGAGGCAATGCAGGCTCTAGATGAGCGCGGAATCATACAGATCTGCCTGAGCAAGAATGACGAAGCTGATGTTTTGCCTGTCTTAGAGCGGCTGAACATCAAGGACATGTTTGTAGCACTCTACGTTAATTGGAATCGCAAGAGTTCCAATATGCAGGCTGCGGCCGATTACATCAACATAAACATTGATACATTTGCTTTGGTTGACGATTCTGCTTTCGAGCGAAATGAGGTTGCCTCTACTCTTCCGATGGTGAGGGTCTATCGCGAAGACCAGATCGAAGAGATCTTGACGGATCCGGCTTTTGATGTTCCCGTAACAGCCGAGAGCAAAAAACGTCGAAAAATGTATCAGACCGAGAATCTGCGCAAGCAAGCAGCTGCTCAAAGCGACGATGGCGAGCTGGGTTTTTTGCGTTCCTGCAAGATCGAAGGGATTGTTCATCAGCCATCTGTGGATTCTGAGATCAAGCGAGCTTATGAACTAATCCAGCGTACCAATCAATTGAATCTTTCGGGCAATAAATATAGCGAGAATGAGTTTGCTGAGCTTTTATCTCGAGAGACTTACGACTCATATGTAGCCTTTTGTCAGGACAGATTTGGCTCGTATGGACAGATTCTCTTTATGCAAGTCCACTACAACGAGCAAAGCAAACATCTAGTAATTGACGAGTTTGCGATGTCTTGCAGAGTGGCTGGAAAATTCTTTGAATCGGCTTTGATGCTAGGGCTGGCGCAAAGATACGGCGCTACAGGCATCGAGATATCCGGCCGCAAAACCGAGCGCAACGGTCTTTTAATCAGGACATTTACGGGCATAGGATTTGAAGACCTTTGCAACGAGGAGGATATCAGTCTGCAGCTGCGCGATCTCAG
>CAZOMM010000081.1:0-3427 GCA_964581165.1 uncultured Coriobacteriaceae bacterium | reverse complement strand
GGGCAGCCAGACGCATCGCTCGAAGGGATAGTCAGACATGGGCTTTGATCTCTCCGTTGTCATAATTGTTTTAGTTGTAATCAATATCGCTGTAACGGCTATCGCCTTTTTTCGCTCTAAAAGCAAGGGGTGTGAGGCTTCTTTGCGTTTAGACGGGAACGACAGCGCTTTGTCTTCGGCTTTGGCCTCAGCTTTGCAGTCTGTACAAAGGCTTGAAATCTCCATGGCTCAGCTCGAAAAGGAACTGAGCCATACCAAGCAGGGTCTAAGCGAAACATCCAAGCACACTTCTCAGCAATTAGAGCAGATACGCACACTTACAGATCAGCGCTTGAGGGAGCTGCGAACTGTAGTAGACACAAATCTGCACGAATCTCTAAAACAGCAGCAAGAAGTGCTCTCAAATCAACAAAGGGCATTAAATGATCAACTAACTACTTCGAACAAAAGCCTTGAGGAGCTCAGGAAAACCTTGAGTGTGCAGATTAAAGCTTTGCAAGATGACAACAATGCCCAACTAGAGCGCATGCGCGTTACCGTCGACGAAAAACTCAAAAAGACTCTAAACAGCCGAATTACCCAATCCTTCCAGCTTGTTAACGATAGGCTGCAGCAGGTGGATCAGGGCTTGGGCGAGATGAAAGGCCTAGCCCAAGATGTTGGTGGTCTTAAGAAGGTTCTTTCTAATGTAAAGACTAGAGGAATTGTTGGCGAGGTGCAGCTTGCCGCCATTCTCAAAGAAATCTTGGCTCCCGGCCAATATGCTGTTGATGTAGAGACTGTTGCTGGTTCGGGGAAGCGCGTTGAGTTTGCAGTGAAGCTTCCGGGCGAAAACGACGAAACTGTGTGGCTTCCGATAGATTCCAAGTTTCCGGGAGACGCTTATGAGCATCTAAGAGATGCTCAGGATGGCGACGATCCAGATGCGGTAACCGGGGCTTGGAAGGTTCTGGAAGAAAGACTTAAAAGAGAAGCAGCTGATATTCACGAAAAATATATTTCGCCTCCTCAGACAACCAATTTTGGAATTCTCTTTTTGCCTTTTGAAGGCTTGTACGCAGAGGTAGTGGACAGGCCAGGTTTAATCGAAAGGCTTCAGCGAGATTATCGTGTAAACGTTGCGGGGCCAAGCACAATGGCGGCCCTGTTAAATAGTTTGCAGATGGGCTTTCAGACCGTTGCAATACAAAAGAGAGCCAACGATATACAGCGCGTTTTGTCTGCAGTAAAGACCGAGTTTGGAAAGTATCAAGATCTTTTAGGGAAAGCACAAAAGCAGCTAGGTACAGTTACCAAGACTATAGACTCCTTGGCGGGAACTCGTACTCGCGCAATGGATCGACAACTCAGAAGTATTACTGAGCTAGATAGCATCGAAGAGGCCGACGCTGTGCTTGGAGTAGACACTAAGCTACTTGATTCTGCTGCTTTAGACCTTGATTTAGAGTAAGAGACCAGGTAGGGGCTCGCAACCCGCAGGCCCGCAGTCCCGCGACCCCGTCCGCCTGTCCGCCGGTCCGTCTGTCCGCCTCAGGCTGCTGCGGTCTGCTGTTGATCCGCTGCAGGCTGTCGCAACACCACTTCCCACCTCTCACCTCCCACCCCACAACCCGTCTGCCGGCCTGTGGACTACAAGCACAGCGACTTGTCTTGCTCTCATTTAGACACCTCGCTACAATTCGGTAGTTGCGAAGGAGCTGGTGCGGTGCGTCTGAACAAGAACCAGACCAGCGGCTTCTTTGCAAATTAGCAAGTGGGATTTGAAGATCCCCACCTTGCGGCGCCCAACGAGGCAGCCGTCTGGTTTCGATTCAAAATAAATGCAAGATCTGCCTTGTCGATCTGAGAGGTCTACGAGGCGCTGTCTTGCTTGTTTATGGGATCGCTGCCTCATCGGCTGTCATGCAACAGTTGATGAGGCGCTTTTTATTTGGAAGGAAGGCATGGAGTGAAGCCCTTTGTGGAGGTGAACTGAGATTAGCGCACAGGAGTCAAGAATTAATGGGGATATCAGGGCAAGGGAATGCCGCTTGATTGGGCTGGATGGTACCCAGCTGGGCATCTATGACGTAAGGGATGCTCTTAGGATTGCTGAGGGGCAAAACCTAGACCTGGTTGAAATCGCTCCCAACGCCGATCCGCCAGTGTGCCGTGTTATGGATTACGGCAAGTACAAGTACGACCAAGAGGTCAAGGCTAAGCAGGCTAGGAAGAACCAGGCCAAACTTGAGGTTAAGGAGATGAAGTTTCGTCCCAAGATCGGGCTTGGAGACTACGAGACCAAAAAAAAGCACATTGTTCGCTTTTTGAACTCGGGTGCAAAGGTTAAGGCCACGATCATGTTCAGGGGAAGAGAAATGGCTCATCCTGAGCAGGGCCTTCAGATCTTGAACAAACTTACCGAAGATCTCAAGGACATTGCGGTTGTCGAAAATAAGCCCAAGCTAGAGGGCCGCAACATGCATATGTTGTTTGGTCCAATCAAGAAAAAGGGTGGTTCGTCTAAGAAGTCTCAGTCAAAAAAGCCCGTCGACCAGCCCACTGGCTCTTAGAAGAGCTAGCCTGCAAAAGGTAGACATAGGCTTTTTGGCTATATCGCCTGTCGCTAGACGGGCGATACGATTTAGAAAGGATGGAAGAGCAATATGCCCAAGATGAAAACTCACAGGGGTACTGCTAAGAGGATCAGGGTTACCGGTTCTGGCAAGCTCGTAAGGGCTAAGGGCTATCACAGCCATATCCTTGAGAAGAAGAGTCCTAAGCGCAAGCGCAAAATGCGTCAAGAAACTGTCGTAGCTAAGGCCGACGAGAAGGTTCTCAAGAGGAGCCTAGGGCTTAGATAAGCGAGCTCAAGGCTGTTGATCGAACAAGAAGGTAAATCCAATCCATTACTAGGAGTGATGATAAATGGCTCGAGTTAAGCGTTCGGTAAATGCCCGCAAAAAGCGTCGCACGGTTCTTGGGCGCGCCAAGGGTTATTATGGCGCAAAGTCGAGGACATATCGTGCCGCAAAAGAGCAAGTTCAGCATTCACTGCAGTATGCCTATAGGGATCGCAGAAACAAGAAGCGCGACATCCGTCGTCTTTGGATCACCCGCATCAACGCCGGCGCACGCCTCAATGGCATCTCCTATTCCAGTTTTATGCACGGGCTAAAGTTGGCGGGTGTTGAGCTGGATAGGAAGGTTCTATCCGATATGGCAATCAATGATGCTCCCGCTTTTACTGCTCTTTGTGAGGTTTCTAAAAAGGCTATTGCCGAGGCTGCAAAGTAACCATTGGGCTTTCTATAGACTCGATTCGAGGCTGCAAAGACTCGGGGCTGCTATAGCCTGCCATAGGCTTGGGGCTGAAAAACTATATTGAAGATTAAGAAGAGCACCTGCTGTTGTGATAGGTGCTCTTTTGAATGTTAGCGACAAAAAT
>CAZOMM010000080.1:0-3461 GCA_964581165.1 uncultured Coriobacteriaceae bacterium | reverse complement strand
TATTCAATATCTATCTTGATATCTATTTCGATAAATCAGGCGTTTAAGGTTGTGTAATGGGTAGCTCAATTCAAAAAAGAATAGCTACAGGGGTACTTGCGTGCATGGTGTGCGCAACTCTTGTTTTTCCCGACGGCTTTTTAGCTTATGCAGCTAAAGAGACTCCTTCTAGTGATGAAGCCGCAGCGGAATCTTTATCCGAAGAAAGTGATACAGCGGCTACAGATGAATCGCGGTCATCCGAAGAAGATTCAAATTCACAAGACCTGTTAGCGACAATCCAATCTTCGGTGATTCTATCCTCAAATCTCATGACTTTAGGCAATGACCAGCGATGGAGCATCACCGAAAAAGATATAAGTCTCGAATATGACGATAGGTATTCGGTGGCGGAGAACTTCGGGGATGATTGGAAAATCCTTTCCATCGAGACGCTTAATGTTGAATCTACTCAAGTGTCGTCCGGCGAGAATACCGGCATCTCTGATACTGATGTCGTTGAACTGAAAGACGGAAGTGATACGGACCTTGTGGCGTCAGGTGTCGGCAAAGCGACGGTCCTGCTCGTTCAAGAAGACCAATACGAGCTTGCCAAAACGCTTTTAGAAAGTCAGGACAAAGACGAATCTTCAGAGGCGGAAACGCTCAATGGGCTGTCTGCTACAGAACAATCTTCTGGCGAAACAATAGAGATTATTCAGCTTGATATAACGGTTGAGCCCGCAACGCTCACCCTTATGTATGTTTGGGGTCAAAGCAATGCCGAAGGATCTTCCAGTTCAAGTACTGGGTATCAGCTGTCCGATTCGGTGATGTGTGAGGAAGGGGAGGTGTATTCCACCTATGCTCCTTCCACTATAACGAGAGGGAAGAATATCGCGGGTGTGAGCTTTTCGTCTGCCTGCACAACAAGCAATGCCGATGATTTTGTGGCTGGCTCCCTTACAAGCAACGAAAGCATTTCGGGGTCTGAACTGGAGTATTCGCTTAATGCTCTAACAGAGAGTGGCAGCGGCAAAGCGGGTCTTGATGGCGGTCTGGCTTATACCTGGAACCAATTAACGGGCGACAAGGTGTGGGTCGTTAATGTAGCCAACGGTGGTACATCAATCAGCAAATGGCTATCGGGCAGCTCCTGTTATGAGGTGGCCTTAGCGGTAAGTGCTTTGGTGGAGCAGACCTATCAGGCCGAGATAGAGGCCGGACATTATATTGAGGGTGACTGCCTTGTGTTCTGGCTGCAGGGTGAGGCGGACAAAAACGTTACGGCAGATTCCTACTATGCGTCTTTAGAAACACTCTATGGCCTGGTCGATGAAAACTTAAGCGTTGATGGCTTTGGCATCATCATAGTGCGAGCACCGATATGAGCAAGCTATTTGTGGTAAGCAATGCAAATGAGCAGTGGGTAAGCGACGCGGGCGTAAGTGCTTATTTCAGTGAGGCATACCCGGAGGGCTATCTTAGCTATCCTACTCATAGTAGAGTAACAAGCCTTCCATCAACTGTTTCTGAAGTTCACAGCGATATTCATTATTCCCAGGTTGCCCATAACGAAAACGGCATCACGGCAGCAGAGGGTATGTATGCTGCCCTATATGGTTCGGATGAAGTTGAAAGTGTGTATTGGGCCGATGAGGATGGTACCTATATATCAAGCCTGATGCTCGGTGCGGGTGATGCAGCAGTAGTTGTTCCTGTGGCCAGTCCGGTGTACTGCAGCAAGCAGGTATCGTACAGCACGGGCAATTCTTATGTTTCTTTTGATGTGCAAACCGAAATCCTCACAGCGAGTACTGCGGGCGCTTCAAGTCTTTATGCTACATCATCGCAGGGCGATACGATTTCGTCCGTGGAGATTTCGATAGCAAATGTAGGAACGCCGACTCTTACGGGTACAAGTCCCACAAAATCGGGCATAAAAGTGAGCTGGAATAGCGTTAGCGCTGCTAGCGGCTACGCTGTTTATCGAAAAACCTCTGGCGGTTCTTGGACCATGCTTGGAACTACTGCCTCTACCAGCTATACCGATACGACCGCTAAAAACGGAACAACCTACTACTATACGGTTCGTGCCTATAAAGGAACCAAGACAAAGGCCCTTGTAAACAAATACAGCTCGCTTTATTGGAGTAGCTATGATTCATCGGGGGTTAAGGCATAGAGAGCGTGTAAGATAAAGCGGCAGGGAGCATGGGCTCACAGGGCAAGTCTCCCGATACCTAGCGGGGCACCGCCATCATATAGGTGGCTGGAATGCTGATCTAGGGCAAGCCATGCTCAAGGGAAATTTCCGACTTCCGCTTGCTTGCATCCGGCATGGTTCTCGTTTATAGTGTATGTTCGCATTTTCAGTGTACCTATATGCCGATGTGGCTCAGTTGGTAGAGCAACGCACTCGTAATGCGTAGGTCAGCGGTTCGAGTCCGCTCATCGGCTCCAGTAAACACCAGGTCAGTCGCTTGTTGGCTGGCCTGTTTCTTTCTCTGGGGCACGTATTTTTGCATGTGGGGCAGATTTGGGACAGCAAAGCAGTCTTTTACTTCAGCTAGACCTCTAACCGATACCAACAACGCAAAGAGCGTAATCTTCATGGTGCATCCAGAGCAAAAGATATACCATGTGAAAGCCTTTAAGCATGTAATGATTTCTAAACGTACTATGAATGCAGTAAGGAAGGCTCGGTCTTCAATGGACGTCCTATCGCCGCAACAGACGATGTGTGCTATTGCGTGCTATCGCAATCTCCTTACATCCTCTTGCCAATCATCTTTCATTAAAAATCCGCCCCCCCCTAACTGCCCAATAGCGATGATTGGGTAATGCTCATATTGGGCAAAATGCCCAAACATTTATAATGGAAACAACTCGGTAAAATGTCGTTGCCAACAAGAACTAACGGCAACGCTGTTCTTACCGAGTTGCCTATAAAAACCAATCGACTTCTTTTGGAAGGAGATGAATGTGAACAGGAGCAGGATAAAAAAGAAAACTTCTCAGCTGCTAGCACTTTGTATGGTGGCAGTACTTGTACTCTCAAGCTTTGGTAGTGCCACGGCCGCGGCAGCCACCTTGGTGGGGGGGGGTGTCGACCCTGACTGTGGTATTGACTACACTACTGCAAGCAGTGAATATACGTATACAGAAAACTTGACCGACGAAGACAAATCTGACGACTATCAAAAAAACTCTCAGCGTACCGATTTAACTGAAAACGAGGGTTACTACACCAATCTTCTCCTCCAGTCTGCCGAGTGGACCAACAAGTCTGACGGCGAAGCAAAACTCAACATCCACTACGAGGCAGACCTTGAAACCTCCGCGAACCGTGCCGTGTACGTCTTCACAACCTGCACAGGACACGGCTTCACCGAGAGAACCGCCATCGAAAACATCATAGAGCTGTTGGAATACAACGAATACGTTGACGTCATCATGGTTGGCGCGAACAACAGGGCTTC
>CAZOMM010000079.1:0-4311 GCA_964581165.1 uncultured Coriobacteriaceae bacterium | reverse complement strand
TGCAGGGCTTGCGATTGTCTATCCCGTCACATGGGCCACCTCAACCATAAGCCTGCTAGCCTACATACTCATCACAAGATGCTTCTCCGATGCGAAGATGATGTTACAAAAAGCCTAGAAAAGGCCTGAAACACCTTCGAGGAGTTCTTCGTCGAGCCCTACAAGGAGCTTTACAAGTACTACCGCGAGCGCGGCATCGAGCTGATCATCCATCATAGCGACTCGTATGCGGCAACTCTTGTCCCGTACATGATTGAGATGGGCATCGATATCTGGCAGGGCGCCATGAGCTCGAACGACGTTCCCGCCCTGGTTAAGAAGTACGGCAAGGATCTGACGATCATGGGCAAAAATCGCCACTAACTCAAATCGAAGGTGAAGAACTTGCAAAGAGTCAGATAATTACGAGGTTGGAGGGGGTGTGGAGTTTGGAAAGTTACGTTTGGAAAGTTGCGAAAACAACTAATCAGCGTTCCCTTAACTTTTAGTTGCTTCTTGTTCCGCTAGCATCTGCTACAATCAGCTATCGTTGATTCCTAAAGATTGCTGATTGGATTTTGGAATCAAACTTGGGCCTATAGCTCAATGGTGGAGCAGAGGACTCATAATCCTTTGGTTGCGGGTTCGAATCCTGCTGGGCCCACCAAGCGCACACAACAGGGGCTGTCTTAGACGGCCCCTTAATTGTTCTTAAAGACTCTACTCAAATACTTATTGGAGATTTCAAGCATGGAAATTCGTGAATACACCGAGCTACCCCAAGAAGCAAAGCAGATTAGAACCACAGTGTTTGTTGAGGAGCAAGGTTTCAAAAACGAATTGGACGAAATCGATAATAGGGCCATACATCTAGTAATGTTTGATGAGGATTGCCCTATTGCTTGTTGTAGAGTCTTCCAAGATGATTCAAAAACCACATGGAGAATAGGAAGAATGGCCGTAGTCCTAGAACGACGTGGATGTGGTTTAGGGAGCCAGCTTGTACAGGCTGCCGAGCAGTGTGCAAGAAAAAATGGCGCAGACAAAATAGTTCTTGGCTCACAAATGGGGGCTTCTGGTTTTTATGCCCGCCTAGGATATGAAAGCTATGGCGAGCCTTATATGGACGAAGACTGTCCACACACTATGATGCGCAAAACTCTTTAGAAACAAAATAAAAACACAGACTTTCACACAGACGAAACACTATCGAAACTCAGCAATCCTAGACTCTAGGAGTCTGCAGGGTGAAGTCTGATCGAGTTCGATCACGAGTTTGATTGGGTTTGATCAGATGGATGGTTTTTAAGTTTTACTGGGGAGTCGCTCTCTTCCGCTGAGCCAATTCGAGACTTCCCGCTTCCCCAGAGCACGCTGCCGACCCAAGCTAATTTCTTCATTCGTGTCGCTGGGCCGGGTCGGCAGTGCTGCTTGGATATGTTAAATCTGAGACTCCATCAGCTGTTTTACTCCACATAAAACCACCGTTGACGCGATTCCCAGATGGGTACGCAGAAGCATTAAGCTCATGTCAACGGTGGCTTAGCATAGCTATGTTTTATTTCTGTGACTCCATCAGTTGTTTTCTGAATGCATAATCGCTCTTGAGCATATCCTCTAAGGTCATCTTAGGCTCCCAATCCAAAACATCTTTAGCAATATCATTGCTAGCAATTAGCTTGGCAGGATCACCAGGGCGCCTAGGAGCGTATTCATACTCAAATGGGAAGAGTTTCTCGGCTGCTGCTACAACCTCAGCAACCGAGAATCCTGCGTTTGAACCAAGATTGGCCAACAGTGGCTTTCCTGTTTTTAGCAAGTATTCAGCACCCAAAACATGAGCTTTAGCCAAATCGCTCACATGAATGTAATCTCGAATACATGTTCCATCGGGAGTGTCATAGTCGTTGCCAAAAATATACATTTTCTCGCGAATTCCCAGCGCTGTCTGCATGATGATGGGAATCAGGTGGGTAAGCTTATCTTTTTTAAGACCGATCTTGAGAGTGGAGTCGGCACCAGCTACATTAAAGTACCTAAAAATGCAGTAGTTGATGTTGTAGGCCTCGGCGCACCATTTAATCAGACGCTCGCAAGCAAGTTTTGTCTCTCCATATGGATTAATCGGAACACAGATGTCATCTTCGCGACAAACCTCTGCCTTGGAATCGCCATATGTTGCAGCTGTTGAAGAGAAAACAAGATTGCTAACGCCACGATCCACCATGGCCGAAATCATTGTGCGAACTCCCTCAACATTGTTCTCGTAATAAGCCAGTGGATCTGTTACAGACTCTGGAACTATTAGCTTGGCAGCAAAATGAAATACAACATCGATTGGCTCGGCTTCGGAAGCCTTGGCATCAAACACATGAAGAATATCGTCTTTGCGACGGATATCACCCCAGTAAAAATCTGCCTCGGGGTGCACATCTGACCTCTCGCCAGTAGAGAGGTTATCCAGCACCGTAACCTTATGACCAGCCCTTATAAGCTCATATACCGCGTGGGATCCAATGTAACCGGCCCCTCCGATAACAAGAGCATTCATTTTGCCTACCTTTCTAAGCTAACAACCCGAGCTCGAGCTAGCATTGCACGCTGACAACCCAAACTAAGACCCTAAGCATCCTAAGCTAACAACCCAAACTAACATTTCAAGCTAGCATTTTGAGCCAACAACTCGAGTTGGTATTCGATTTACTATTCCAGTACAAAAAACAGCAGCAACTAAAACAGCAGCAACTATCTAAGCTCTACCCAAATAACATCCCCAGCTGCAGGTGGAGTACAAGCTGATCCTGTGGGCATCATGTAGTAGGCATTGGCAGATTCAGTTTCTGGAGATCCTGGCCTACCATTTCTAGGAATTCCTACTAAGGAGCCATCCGCATCGGCTTGCACATCTAAAAACTTAATTGCAAAAAACTCCGCACCAGGTTTGACAACAGATGGTCTTTCCTCTCCTGCCACTTTACTGGGACTGCTCTTTGCCGAAGCCGCGTCAGTGCCTGCCGAAGCCGCGCCTGCAGAAGCCGCCCCAGCACCTGCTTTACCTTGAGGGCCATGACCGCCTGCTGCAAAAGCACTTTTGAGCTTAACGGGAATTTTCTCTGGCTCTACAGGCCTTCCTAAAAATCTCATCATCAATGGACGTAGATAAAAGTTCAGCGTAAAAGAAGCCCCAGCTGGTGGGCCTGAAATGCCAACTATTGGCTTGCCGTTTACTAAAGCATATGAGCTGTGATGGCCTGGACCATGATTAGTTTCATGACAGATTAGCTCTCCAATTTCTTCGAGCTTTTCGCAGCACCAATCATCGGATCCTTTTGAAGAACCGGCATTCAGAACAACGATATCTGCCGTTTTGCAAGCCAAAAGAACTGCCTCTTCTATTAGGACAGGATCATCGGGAACAATATCAAAGATCATCGGAATACCGCCCCAAGCCAAAATCTTAGCCCGTGCAAGCAGGCTATTGGTCTCGATATTCATTCCCTTTGCGATCTTTCCACCAGGAGATACCAGTTCAGTTCCAGTTGGAATAAAAGCAACACGAGGTTTTTTGCAAACCTGTACCGAAGAAACATTTCCCGAAGCGATTTTTGCAGCTATATCGGCAGTTATGATCTGACCAGCTTCTGCCAACAAATCGCCAATTTGCAAATTGCTACCAGCAGGCTTGGTGCCAGCAAACTGCCTAGAAGGCGCAGCATCAATGGATACATGCTGCTCATCATCCGAAACCTTTACATGCTCAATCACAATTGCGGTATCAAAGCCTTCGGGCATAGCAATACCAGTATTGGCAAATTCCCAGTCGACACCTCGGATCCACTTTGAGGTGTCAGGCATCTGCCCATCCTCAAAATCAGACCAATGAACTGCAATGGAATCCATCATGCACTGCAATGCGTTGGGAACATCTACCTTGGAATAAACATCTACAGCAAGAGTGCGCCCAAAAGAGTCCCATATATCAACGATTTCAGTTGACAATCCGTGCTCACAGTCTGGAAAATTCCAGGCTTTAAGCATCCTGGATACAGCCTCTTCTCGTGAAAGTTCAATGTGATGTGAATGGTCTCTCATGCTTACCTCCAAAAGCCTGTAAGCCCAACACGCCTACTAATACGCCTGTATAGCAAAGAACCCGCCTGCTAAACAAACAAGCGGGTTCAACAACTTCAAGTTTGGCTCCCCGGGTAGGACTCGAACCTACAACCCATCGGTTAACAGCCGATTGCTCTGCCAATTGAGCTACCGAGGAATCTCGGAGCGCATCAGCGCCTTATCACGAGTTCAGAATTATAGCACTCAATTTTCAAAAAT
>CAZOMM010000078.1:0-4498 GCA_964581165.1 uncultured Coriobacteriaceae bacterium | reverse complement strand
GACGACCTAGACCAGCGGCTTCTTGCAGCCGTCTTAAGCCGCCAACGCATGCTGCATCCAAGGGCATTCGAGCAGGCGCGCGATGAAGAAATGTATCTTGACCTGCGAATTGCCGTTCGTGATAAAGACATCCTGCGCCCGACGCTTGCGGGACTGCTCGCTTTGGGTACCTATCCTCAAAAGTTCTTCCCCCGCCTAACCGTAACCTTCGCTGCATATCCCGGGATCGACAAGGCCGACGTGCCTGATGTGAAGTTTCTCGATAACGAGAAAATGATCGGCCCCATTCCAACTGTCATCGCAGATACGCTTACTGCAGTTCGTCGAAACATGCGCACAGGTGGTGTGATGGATGGCATCCTGAGGGTCGATGTACCTGATTATCCGCTTACTGCGGTTCGCGAGGCGGTGTGCAATGCGCTCATGCACCGTGATTATTCACCTGTGGCGCGTGGCACACAGGTGCAGGTAAACCTCTACGCTGATCGGCTGGAGTTTCTGAGTCCGGGCGGGCTGTACGGTACGGTGACTGCAGATACGATTGGGCGTTTAGGCTATTCTTCAACGCGCAATCAGTATCTTGCGGACCTTCTGGAGTCCACACCCTATGAATCCACGCTCTATGAGGGTGGATTTGTTGCCGAAAATCGCGGAACCGGATTTCGCCTGATGACACAAGCACTTGAGAACAATCACATGCAGCCTCCCATTGTGAGAGATAGCATTTCGATGTTTTCACTCACGTTCAAGCGAAGTGGCGATGAGCTTGGTGAAAGGCCGAACTCCTCTGTATCGGCAAGCTCAGCAGCGTGGTCATTCTCCTCAGCTTCAGCAGGACTGCCATTATCCTCAGCTTCGGGAGATTCACCTGCTTTGGTAACCTCGGCAGATTCGGCAAACTCGGGAGATTCATTACCTTCAGCAACTTCGGTAGGCAGTTCTGCCCTTGATCAGGTCTATGCCTACATCAAAGATCAAGGGCCGTGTTCGGCTGCTCAGGTATCGCAGGCGCTGGGAATACCCCGTAGCACCTTCAATTATCGTGTTAACAAGCTGATTGAGACCGGGCGTGTTGAGCGCCTTGGGGAAACAAGGAGCAAAAATCAACAATATGTGGTATCTCGACTTTGACAGTAAAAAAAGAGATTGCCAAACCCTGTTGCACCGGGCCGTTGCAGTGAGAGAGGCGTTTCTATCCAATGCTGGCAACACCGCTGTTGCTGGAATCGAGCACACACCGCTGCAAACTCATCGTCAAATACATCTGTGCTGCAGTACTAGCGCTACAAAACGCTACAAAGGCTTAGTTTGATAGAGCTTACCGTCTTTAAAGCCCAGCGATCGATAGTATCCCCTAGTTCCAACAGCACTAATAACATTAATTCGCTCATACGATGCCTCAGATGCTAAGTCGCAGGCCCTCTGAACAAGCTTGCGTCCAAGGCCGCGATGCTGAACACCTTCGCCAGCCATTCCTGTCTCAATTCCAGTTACACGCCCATAAACATGAAGCTCGCGAATCATTGCATCGCCAGGCTTTATTGGAAATGGGTCGGCTGCGTTTAGTTTCGCATAGCTACCCTGCAGGCTTTCAATCTGAGCTGGATCGGGAAGCGAAAGACGACAAAAACCTGCAATTGCCCCAGCAGGAGCAAGCCACTGCAAAAAGATCTCCTCTGTCGTAGAAGTTTTATACCTGATTTCATCTAACTGCAGAGAGTCGAGATCGGCTCCAGCAAGTGCCAGCTCTCTGTAGCGGATCTCTTTTACCTGCACATCGGCACTATCCAAACGCCTGTCGACCATTTGTCGCAGATTAACCTTGCGATTGCCAGCCGCTATGTCTCCAGCAGAAAAATCCCTGATCATTCTAGAGATTCTGCAATATGCCGGAGTTGCAAGTTCGCAGGCCTCCAAGAGATCCAATAAGTCATCGTGAGAATAGGGCTGCCACTCCCCTCGCTGATACATTCGCTCAAGTTCGGTGCCATAAATTGCCACACAGGGATAGAGCTTGATCTCGTCTGGCCTTAGCGCAGGATCGCTAAACAATGTCTTGAAGGCCTGAACATCAGATGACGGATCGCTACCCAAAAGATTGGGCATAAAGTGGATGTGACTCTTAAATCCCAGAAGCCTAAGCAAAGCCATCGCATTACGCGAATCATCGGTGCAGGTTCCCCGGCTGCTTTTGTTGAGAATTCCATCCGAGAGCTGTTGCACACCAATTTGTACCTTGGTGCAGCCGAGTGCTCGCATTGCAAGAAGCGATTCGAGGGATATCTTGTCGGGGCGTGTCTCTAAAGAAAGACCAACCATTCTATGCGAGGCGGTCTCGTTTGCTTGCTGTAGGCGGGTTAATGCGGAGATTTCTGTAGTTGGGTTTTTTGCTGTTGTTGGATTGTCTGTTGTTGGATTGTCTGTTGTTGGATTGCCTGTTGTTGGATTGCCTAGCGTTGAATCCCCTCTGTTTGCTGTTAAGTTCCCTGAAAGCAAGTGTTTTGTTGTTGAGTTACTTGACCTTGAGTTTTCTGTTGCACCACCCCGATTGGCCTGGCCTGTCAGACCACTCGACTCCGACATGCGCTGTATGATCGAGTGATAGAAGAGACTGTCTTTTCCATAGAGCTTTGCAACCGCTGCGTTATATGCGAGTGCCCCAGAATCAATTTGCGGCTGAAGCTCTAAGGCCCTATCTGTAATCTGCTTGGCCAAGACCCCATGTGCAGCATAGATGGACAAAATACGCTCGCATTCAAGCTCAGCAGCAGTGCCTACACCAGCATTAATCGCCCGAAAAAGCTCCGATATAAACCACTGTCGATATTCTGTTGGATAGTCGTCCCAGGTTCCTCCGAGCACAATCATCTCAAGCTTATCAACAATATGACCCATCTCACTAAGAGCTTTTAGCCTTCTAGAAGCTTGAACAAAGGGATCAAAAGAGGCGGCTAGTGCGCGTTGACAAGCGGGTTCTTCGGCAAGATAGCTTTTGAGCATGCTTGCATCAGATGGACAAAAGCAGCAGTTGCCAGAACATGGATAAGGCATAGCAATAACAGTAATTGTTGCCACTCCAGAAGCGCTGCGTCTTGGCTTCATTCTAAGTGTCCTTTGAATGGCCGAATCGATGCTGGAGATGCTGGTGGCGCTGTTGGCGCTGGCAATGCTAGCGATGCTGAATCCCAAGCCAGCACTGGGTCCCTTTTTATCCTCAGTCATCTCTAGGTAGGCTGGCAAAAGTTCGCGCTTGGATATGCGATCTGGCCCTATCGCTACTCCCCTATTTGATTTGCGAATTAGCTTATCGAGCTTATCTGGGGGAATTTCTTTGCCAGTATCTGAGATCTCTTGGCTAATCTCAGCCAAAAGCATGCTAATTCTTTTTGCTTTTTGATCGGCAGAGCTAGCATTATCTTTATCTTGCAAATCAGAATTCACCTAGGTTTTTCCCTCATCTCTTTTGGCAATTTTGGCAAACACAATTTGGCAAAAACGATCTCTATGCTAAACCTAAAATCAGCAGTAGTTCACTCTAGTGAACCCTAGCGAAAACAAACTTCAACACAGCGAAAACAATCAAAAAGCGATTCTAACATCGCCTAGAATCCGACTATGACTATAACGACAGAGCTTGCAAACAAGCTCAACTTACTCAATCGCAATTTTTATGCACAGGCTGGCACATCCTTTTCTTCTACTCGCAAAAGTGCCTGGCCTGGCTGGAATAATTGTATTCAGACAGTTCTAGATTTGATCCCCAGCAGCTCGGGGCTTTCTCTTTTGGATCTAGCCTGTGGGAATCTAAGATTTGAAAACTGGATAGGCCAGGCATATCCAGACCTGATTGGACGAGCCTTGGCAGTGGATTCCTCCCTGCAGGCCGCTATCGATGCCCTAAGCAAAACTGATTCTTTTGCTCATATCCAAATTGAGCTTATCGAGTTGGATATCATTCAAAAGCTTCTGAACTCCTCAAAAGACAACGGGCATCCCAATATTCCCGAACTTAACTTCGGAATTGACTTCGACATTGCTGCCTGTTTTGGATTCTTTCATCACATCCCAGGAGATGCTTTGCGCAGGCAAATGCTTAGAACCATATGTGAGCTAACAGCTCCCGGAGGCTTTGTGTTGCTTTCGTTATGGGATTTTATGTCGGACGAAAAACTATCTAAAAAAGCAATTCAAACTAGCGAGATTGCTAGGCTGGAACTGGGGATTCATGAAGACTGTCTAGAAAATGGAGATTACTTTTTTGCTTGGCAGGATAAGTCCAAGCTTTTTCGTTACTGCCATTCATTTTCTGAGCAGGAATGCCACAAACTGGCCAGCGAGGTGCAAGATATGGCAAAAACTGTGGAGATTTTTGAGTCAGACGGCAGAAATGGCAAGCTCAACCGCTATCTAATCTTACGCAAAACTCTGCGTAAAACTCTGTGTTAGAATCCCCTTCGCAGAGTGGGCCGGACGGTCGCGCCAAGCTGTAGAGCAAGCT
>CAZOMM010000077.1:3558-5225 GCA_964581165.1 uncultured Coriobacteriaceae bacterium | reverse complement strand
TTTTGGAATAAACAAATCTAAGTTTTTTGAAATAGATCACATCTTTTTATAAGATTTCCTTTAGGTCCTTTAGGCGTAACTTTTTATGGTTGGCGCAAAGCTTTTAAAACTTGGGGTGATCTTATGGCCAAACTTTTATATGAAGGACATGCAAGCTTTAGACTGGTTTCTAACGATAGTTACTGTATCTACATAGATCCGTTCTGTAATCAAAACCTTGAATTGCCTGCCGATCTAGTTCTAATTACCCATGAGCATTTTGATCATAGCCACACTGCAATTCTCACTTTAAAAGACGAAGCTGTTGTTCTTCGTCCAGCAGACACTCTTATTGATGGCGATTATAAAAGCTTCGAGTTTTCTGACATCACAATCCAAGCTGTTCCCGCCACCAATAACTACCATCCCATAGATGAATGCGTAGGATACGTCGTTGAGATCGATGGCAAAAAGCTTTATTTTGCTGGCGATACCTCCACTACCGATTTTATGTCTAGCGACATGCCTAGCATGCAAATTGATTACGCCTTTATCCCCTGCGATGGGGTCTTTAATATGGATTTAGACGAAGCTTTAGAATGTGCTCGCAACATAAAGCCTAAACATCCAATTGCAATTCATACTTGCCCTGTAAGCAAAGACCAGGGTCCAAGCTTTGACGAAGATAAGGCTCGCGCTTTTGAGCAACTCCTAGGCGGAATGATTGTAAGACCGGGCGAAGAAATCGAACTCTAGCGTTTTTAGGCCCTAGGATGAGCTTGCTTGTAGATTTCTCTAAGATGCGATGCAGACATGTGAGTATAAATCTGGGTGGTCGATAGGCTAGAGTGCCCCAAGAGCTCCTGAACTGTTCTGAGGTCAGCGCCGCCTTCGAGCAGATCTGTTGCAAATGAATGTCTCATATCGTGTGGTCTAAATGCTGGATCTAAGCCAGCTCTGGCGAGAGATTCCTTAAAAACCCGACGAATAGCGTCGGCTTTCATGGGATTGCCTCTGCTAGAAATAAAGACAAACTGCGTCTTGGAGTTTGAGCTTTTACTGCGAGCAATAATCCTAGGCCTTACATTTGCAAGATAGTTTTGCAAGCTTGAACAAGCCATGGGATGAATTGGAACGATTCTCTCTTTAAAGCCCTTTCCCATAATTCTAATCTGGCCTTGCTTTAGATCTAGGTCTTGAAGAGCAAGGCCTGCTATCTCCGAGATTCGAGCCCCTGTAGCGTACATGAGTTCTAATATTGTGCTGTTTCTTTGGGATATCTCGTCGTCTGCATTCCAGCATTCCAACAAAGAAAGAAGCTCTTCTGCGGTCATATGCCTAGGAAGCATCTTCGCGTTTTTTGGACCACGAACAGCAGCCACCGGGCTAGACTCCTCTTTTTCTGTATCAACCATCCATCGATGTAACGACTTGATCGAGGACAAACGCCTATTAATTGACGCTCTGGCATAATCCTTGGAGCTTAGATAGCCAAGGTAGGCCCTAACTGTTTTATGGTCGGCATTGCGAATTGACATGTCTTTGTCTTGCAGCCAAGTGGCAAAATCCTCTAAATCGCTTCTGTAGGAATCGACTGTATGCAGCGAATATCCACTCTGTGATGCTAGAGCGTTTGTAAATTCCTCAATCAGGGCGAGATCTCCAGTTGGGGTGGAATTCTCAGTCGG
>CAZOMM010000077.1:0-3458 GCA_964581165.1 uncultured Coriobacteriaceae bacterium | reverse complement strand
TAAGAGCTTGCTCATTTTTCAGAATCCCAATACGCAGGATGGATTCGAATGAAAGCAATCAATCAGCATTTCTCTAGGAATCTCAGGATTAAGCGAAGGCGGAATAAGATTTAGATCCTCGAGCTTGGCCCTGTAAAGATCAATGGCCCCTCTAGCACGAGCCGAATACGCACGATAGCGATCCTGCTTTTTGCGAGGACGCTTATCGAGCGGAGGAACAATCCCGTAATTTACATGCATGGGCTGGTATGAGTCTGTTGCAGGATCGGTGGCATAAGAAACAAGCGCACCAAACAATGTCTCTTTAGGCATAGGAGGCATCTCGATACCACTAAGTTCTGCATACATAAAGAGCGCTGACAAAAGTCCCGATGCCATAGCCTCGCAATATCCCTCTGTCCCTGTTATTTGACCTGCAAAGCGAATTCCTGGTCTACCGGGGATGTCAAAACTCGATCCCAAGGCATGTGGGGCGTTGATAAAAGTGTTTCTGTGCATAACTCCATAGCGGAGAAAGTCTGCATTTTCCAAGCCTGGGATCATCCTGAACACTCTCTCTTGCTCCCCAAATTTTAGATTTGTCTGAAATCCAACCAGATTGTAGGCTCCAAGAGAGGCATTCTCTGCACGCAGCTGAACAACAGCCCATGGTCTTTTTCCGGTGTTAGGATCAGTAAGACCCACTGGCTTAAGCGGCCCAAATCGCAAAGCGTCGGGGCCGCTACGCGCAATTTCTTCAACAGGTTGACAGGCGCTGAATAATTCCTTTTTCTCAAAATTGCGACTGAGGGCCTTTTGGGCTCCCACTAACTCTGCAACAAATTCTTCGTACTGACTCTTGTCCATTGCTGCGTTGAGATAATCATCGCCTGTGCCTTTGTTGTACCTAGACTGGGCAAATATCTTTGATCTATCTAGGGAATCAGCTGCGACTATAGGAGCTGCTGCATCATAAAAAGATAAGAAATCGGCTCCTAGAACAGACTGGATGTTGCTTGCCAATGTGTCTGAAGTTAGCGGCCCTGTTGCGATAATTGCTGGAGCTGAGGGGATCTGACTTATCTCGTCTGTAACAACATCTATTAAAGGATTAGACATAATCATGTCTGTGATTTGTGAAGAAAATCTATCCCTATCTACTGCCAAGGCCTTGCCGGCAGGAACACGCGATTGCAGGGCGACCCTGATTAAAAAAGACCCCATGCGTGCCAGCTCATATTTAAGAGTTCCTGCAGCAGAAGTGCCATCAAGGGATTTGAGGGAGTTTGAGCAAACTAACTCAGCAAATTGATTAGTGGAGTGTGCCGGAGTGCTTGAGGCAGGACGCATCTCAATAAGCTCCACGGGTATACCTCTAGCAGCGAGCTGAAGGGCAGCTTCTGATCCAGCCAAACCCCCTCCTACAATGGTGACCTTAGCCACCTGCACACCTCCATTCAACGACGATCACGCGGGTCGATGCCAAATCTTCCGTCGGGATATCGACATACGAGTCCCCAAGTCTCCAAGGATGATAACACCTTGATTACATCCACAACTCCCATTCCTAAAGACTCGGACAGTGCGTCTGGGGTCATGGGATTTGCAGCTATGTAATCTTGTATTGTGGCAAAGGTCATATCTAGCTGGCTTGAATCAGCATTTTGCTTGGAAGAGCTTTTGCTGGTTTTGTGTCTTTGCTTTTTTCTTTTGTCTCTGTTAGCACTGGCTTTGTCGTCGTCGGCAAGATCCAAAGACAATGGCAGGTCGTCAAAAAGCGTAAGCATCTCGTCTATAAAAGATGCGTCATCGATTATTGGAACAGCTCCGTCTCTAATTAGCCTGTTGGAACCGGTGGATTTGGCCGAAAAGATTGAGCCTGGAACAACCATTACTTCTCTTCCAGCTTCTAGAGCAAAATCTGCCGTACTAAATGTCCCACTAGGAAGACCTGCCTCTACTATAAGCACAGCTCTTGAAAGGCCAGCAATGATGCGATTGCGCTTTGAGAAAGCCCATCGCCTAGGCTGAGCACCCCAAGGCATCTCGGATACAATGGCACCGCCCTCTTCGAGGGCCTTTTCAAAAACCGATTTGCCTCTCCTTGGATATGCGATATCGGCACCAGAGCCTAAAACAGCAACGGTAACTCCACCCGCATTAAGTGCTCCTTTATGTGCTGACAAATCGCAGCCTATTGCGCCCCCAGACACAACCGAAATGCCCATACTGGCCGCTATTGCAGCAAATCTCGAGGCACAAGCCTCGCCATATGGTGTAGCTCCTCTAGCCCCTACAATAGCCAAGCAACGATTCAAAGATTCGGTGTTGCCCATCACATACAAGGTCTCTGGAGGGTCTGGGCATAAAGCCAGCTGTTTAGGATACTCATCGGAATCTAAGCTTATATCGCTTTTTATATAACCCTCTCCAAAGCATGCCAACATGTCAGTAGAACTCATGAATCCTGCCCCCTGTACATAATTGCCTCGTCGATGTCGTCTTTCTCTACGCGATCTGACTGCCTTAAATCGGCGATTGTTCTGGCAACTGCCAGCGTTTTCATAACACCTCGACCACTCATGCTTCTTCGTCTGGCAAGGTTTTCCATATGAGCACGGGTGGATAGTTCTAGGCGACATTCGCGAACTATTCGGGCATCGCGACCTAGCTGTGTACTGGACTCGGCTCCATTACGTAGTGCAGCTTCTTCTTCGTTGCGCCGGTTGTCTGCAAAGACTCGAGCTGCTATCACTCCTTCTCTCAGCGCAGCCGAAGAAATGCCTCCACCGCTTTGCATAACTTCTCCTGGATCTATCCTGGATACCGAGATCATCATGTCAAAGCGATCCATGAGTGGGCCTCCGATTCGTGATCTATAGGCCTCTACAGATGTAGCTTGACATGTGCATTGACGCTCAGGATCACCCAGGTATCCGCAGGGACAGGGATTGGAAGATCCAATCAGCATAAAATTAGCCGGAAAACGATAGGTTCCATCGGCTCTGGCCAAAACCACCTGACAGTCCTCTATAGGTTGTCTGAGAAGCTGAAGTTTGCGACTGCCAAATTCCGGCAGCTCGTCTAAAAAAAGAACCCCATTATGAGCTAGAGAGACCTCCCCTGGTGATATTGGACGTCCACCACCAATCAATCCAGCTGAGGTGGCACTATGATGCGGAGCCCTAAAAGGTCTTTGACCCTGGAGTATTAGACGTGTATCGAGTCCGACTACAGAGTGGATGAGTGCGCTGAGTATGCGTTCGTCTTCGTTTAGGGGTGGCATGATAGTAACAATCCTACGTGCCAGCATTGTCTTGCCCGATCCTGGCGGTCCAACCATCAAAAGAGCATGTCCACCAGCTGCAGCTATCTGAAATGCCCTTTTGGCTAGATCTTGTGAGGCAATATCTCGGTAGTCTTCTTGCTCACACGAATTGGGGTTGAGAACTGTCTCTGTGCTGGTGTTCAGGCTTATG
>CAZOMM010000076.1:0-5228 GCA_964581165.1 uncultured Coriobacteriaceae bacterium | reverse complement strand
ATGTTGTGGTGGCAACCACTCGTCCCGAAACTATGCTTGGCGACACCGGAGTTGCAGTTCATCCAGACGATGAGCGCTATTTGGCCCTAGTAGGCAAAACCGTGATGCTTCCACTGGTAAATCGCGAAATTCCAATCTTTGCCGATTCTTATGTAGACCCCAGTTTTGGAACGGGTTGTGTAAAGGTAACTCCCGCTCACGATCCCAACGACTTTGACATGGGGCAGCGCCACAATCTGGAGCAAGTCAACATCCTTAGCGAAGATGCCTACATAAATGAGGCCGGTGGCAAGTATGCAGGAATGGAACGCTACGAAGCCAGAGCTGCTGTGGTGGCAGATCTTGAGGAGCAGGGCCTGCTCGAGCGCGTCGACGATTTGGAGCATGCGGTAGGCCATTGCTATCGTTGCCACACTGTTATAGAGCCTTGGCTGTCCGATCAATGGTTTGTGGATATGAAGCGTTTGGCTGGGCCAGCTATTGAGGCGGTGCGAGATGGGCGCATCAAGTTTAATCCGAAGCGCTGGGAGAATGTCTATTTTCAGTGGATGGAAAATATTAGGGATTGGTGCATATCCAGACAGCTTTGGTGGGGCCACCGAATTCCAGTGTTTTACTGCGACACCTGCTCTTGGGAGGGTGCTAGCAAGGAGGAGATCTCTAGCTGCCCTGTGTGTGGGGCTGCAGTAAGGCAGGATGAGGACGTGCTAGACACCTGGTTTTCTTCTCAGCTTTGGCCTTTTGCAACTTACGGATGGCCAGTAGAGTGGGATGAGAGCCGCGATGAGCACTATCCAACCCAGGTTCTCTCAACGGCTCGCGACATCATCTTTTTGTGGGTTGCTCGCATGATAATGTCTTCGATGGACTGCCTCGATGGTGAGATTCCGTTTTTTGATGTGATTATTCATCCAACGGTGCTAGATAAATATGGTAGACGTATGTCCAAATCGCTCGGCAATGGAGTGGATCCTCTCGAGCTCATTGACGAATTTGGTGCAGATGGCATGCGCTTTGGTTTGCTCTTGCAGGTTACTAGTTCGCAGGACATTAAATACGACGAGAACAAGCTGGTAAGCAGCCGCAACTTTGCTACCAAGATTTGGAATGCCTCGCGCTTTGTGTTGATGAACATGGATGGCTATGAGCCAGGCGAGCCTCAGGCAGTTACCGATGCCGATAGATGGATTTTGTCGAGATTGCATAGGCTTGCCGTAGAAGTTAATCAAGAAGACGGACAGTACGAATTTGGTTCACTAGCACGCAAGCTCAATGACTTTTTCTGGAATGAGTTTTGCGATTGGTATGTGGAATTTTCTAAATCACAGCTCAATTCTGCTGATCCAGCTTTGAGACTCTCGACTCAGAGAAACCTTGTTTTTGTTCTTGATAGGGCTCTTCGTTTACTGCATCCGATGATGCCATTTATTACCGAGGAGATTTGGCAAAAGCTTCCCATTGAGACTGAAGTTCCTTCGATTATGGTGGCCAAGTGGCCCGAAGTCGCCGATCTGGAATGCTTTGCTGATCCTAGTGCCGAGAGAGCTATCTCCCTTGCTATGCAGGCAATTTCTGCAGTTAGGGCCACACGATCCCGTTACAAGATTGGTAACAAGAGGGGTCTGTCTGTAACAATTGGCGCTCAGCCCGAAGCTGTGGAGATTCTAGAGGGACAAAGGCAGCTTGTAGAGGGAATGGCCAATACAGAATCGTTGACTATTTCTACTGGGGCTACCAAGCCAGCTGCTTCGTCTGCCACGGTGTCTGAGGATCTTGAGATTTATGTTGAGCTTGAGGGATTGGTGGACTTTGAGGCAGAAAAGGCAAGGCTTCAAAAGAGCTTAGAGAAGCTTAAGTCCAATGCTGCCAAGCTAGATAAAAAGCTAACCAACGAAGGATTTTTGTCTAAGGCTGCTCCCGAGGTTATTGAGAAGACCAAGGCTGATGCTGCCGAGACCGCAGACGCAATTGCTAGGACACAGGCTCAACTCGAAGAACTCGCCTAGTTGTTGTGTGTTTTGAGGCTGGGGGTGTAGTGATATGAACGCAGAGGCTAGGGATGTTGGGGATGTGGAAGCTATGTATGAGCAGGCCTTGCAGATTCTCAATGAGGCTTTGACTTTTGGGATCCATCCCTCTTTAGACGGCATTCGCGCTTTGATGAATCAAATGGGCGAGCCTCATCTGCACTACCCCAGTATTCAAGTGGCGGGAACTAATGGGAAGACTTCGACTACTCGCATGCTTGCGGCCCTTCTTGGTGCGCATGGTTTAAAAACCGGCTTGTATACAAGTCCGCATTTGGTTGAATATCCCGAGCGTATAGAAGTTGCAGACAAGGTTATTAGTCATGAGCTTTTTGCCAAGGGAGTGCTTCGCGCAAAAGAAGCTGCTGATGTGTTGGAGCAAACCCAGGGAATGACTATCACTGAGTTTGAGTTAATTACCGCTGCCGCTATGTGGATATTTTCGCAGGAAAATATCGACGTTGCTGTGCTTGAGTGCGGTATGGGAGGTCGTTGGGATTCCACCAGTGTTGTAGATCCAAAGGTGGCAGTAGTAACGGGTATCGGTTTAGACCATCTGGGAATCCTGGGCGACACAGTAGAAGAGATCGCTGCAGAGAAGGCTGCAATAATTGGTCCTGACTCTAAGGCGGTTCTAGGGCCTGGAACTCAGGCGACTCTTGATGTGTTTATGCAGCGCTGTGCCGAATGCGGCCTTACTCCTTGGCTTGTAAGAGAGTCTGGGTTAGCTGGCAAGCTGACTGGTGAAGCGGCTGGCGGGCTAGCTGATAGGCTGACTGATGGGCTAGACGGTGGGTCAGCTGAAAAAGCAAACACTACAACTAGTGAAACATCTTCAATTGTTGCCTATAGTGCAGGCTACGATTCTCAGTCTGGTTTTATTGATGTGGATGTTGAGTGTCCCTTGGCAACTTACCCACAAATTGTTATGGAGGCACCTCTTTATCAGGCTCAAAATATTGCCACTGCCCTAGCTGCAGCAGAGTTGTTCTACGAAAAACAACTCGATCCCAAAATTGTTCGTGCCACATTGGGGGCCTTCTCAATACCAGGTAGATTCGAGACTCTTTCAGAAGATCCTTTGCTAATAGTCGATGCAGCTCATAATCCTCAGTCGGCTCTCAATCTCGCAACGGCAATTGCGAGAAAATTCCCCAAGGGGAATTTTCAGCTCTTGTTGGCTGTACTTTCGGACAAGGATGCCATGGGTATTATCGAGGCGCTCAGTGGCCTTACTCCCGATATTGCAGTAACGAGCACTTCTTCTCCCAGAGCTTTGCTTGTAGATGAGCTTGCTGAGATGGTGAAGAAGGCTTCTGGGACTGAACCAGAAAGCTTTGCTAATCCTGCAGAGGCTCTAGACGAGCTTTTGGAGAGGGGAGTGCCAGTTGTGGCTTCGGGTTCAATTACTCTAGCTGGCGAGGTAAAAGGCTTGTTTTGCTCTTGCGATAAAGTCACTTGTTAGTTCTTGCTGGTTCTTTTCGGTTTTTGCTAGCTCACGCGCTAGTTTTTCACGTCCTAGTCGTACTAGGAGTTGTGCTAGCGCTAGCGATGCTGGTGCTGCTAGTTGCCGATCACGGTACAACTAGGCGCATTGTGGCTTGCTCAGTATCCCCTGCTCTGTGATAATGAGGCCTTGCTGTTCTAACTAGGCTGTAGGTAGGCCGGCAAAAACATAGGGGCGATTGGCGCAGCGGTAGCGCAGGTGCTTTACACGCACAAGGTCAGCGGTTCAAATCCGTTATCGCCCACCATAGAATTATTTAGCCCCGCTGTCTTGCGACAACGGGGCTTTTTTAAGGGCTTCTTACGACGGTTTCGACGGTCTGGCTGTCCTTTGAATGCAGGAATTTGTTTGAACGCCTTCCGTTTCGCTGCTTGTCTTTTGTCCTGCTACTTGTAGAACTTGGATCCGTAGTTGCACACCTCTTCGTAGAGCACCTCGTTTTTGTGCTGAGTGATCGGATCGTCGATGGGGCCTAGGAAGGAGGAGAACCAGCAGAAGCCTCCACCAGGTGCGTAGGCATCCATTGTGTCGCGAACAGACTGGCGGATCTCCTCGTCGGTCACGTCGGGGCCACCGAGTTCGCTTGCGCCGTTCCAAGCTCCCATGAGCACGAGATCGTTGCCATACTTCTCCTTGATTCCGGCGAGGTCGTTGCAAGTTTGTGCCGGATCCCAAGCGTTGACCCCAATCCCCATCAGGTCTTCTATGACAGACTCGCATTTGCCGCAGTTATGCATTGTGATCGGGATTCCCGCATCGCGGCCGAATGCTGCTTGCCTATCGTGGAACGGGAGTACGAGTTCGCAATAAGTCTCTCTAGAGATAAACGGGGCACCCAATGCGGCGGTGTCATCCATCAGCGTGAGGACATCGGGTTCTAGGTAGGGCCAGAACTGCTTGGTGACCTCGCAGTAAAAGTCGCACATGTAGTCAAACAGCGCGTAGACTTCTTCGGGTTCCTCATGCATCGCGATAAGACCCTCGGTGAATCCCATGAAGGCCATTAGATTCTCGAAGTATCCAACGTGAAGATTGAGCGAGAAGGCGCAGTCCTCGCGAGTGGCACCGAGCTTGTAGAAACCATCAAGACCTTTCTTTGCCATCGCCTCCCAGTCGATGCCCTCCAGCGATGGGGCCTTGATAACATCGCGCCATTTGGTGATGTCGTCGAGGATGAAGTTGTTGGGTTCTGGGAGAAGGGCGTTTCCGGTCTCGTAGGTGGGAACGTAGTTGACCCCCCAGATATCCTTTCCGCCGCCCTTCATGCGAAAATCGCTCAGGATGATCGGCTCTACCATGCAGTTGGCAGCCTTTCTCCCGTGCTTTTCTACCATGGGTATCGGACCAAAAGAGTAAATGGGGACCCACTCGGGTTCCTCTCCCCGCAAGGTGCGCAGGTAGTTTTCTTTCTCGGTGATCATGAGCATTCCTCCCTTTGGATGCAAGAAATTAAACGCTTACAAATTATAGGAACAACGAAATAAATCGTCGATTGCTTGCGGGGCTTTACACTCAGGCTATTCTGCATATTGAAAAAATGGCCCGTAAACTTTCACAGGTCATCCAAGACACGCAGGCATGCAATCGCTTTGAGGATTAGTTCTTCTTTAGTATTAACGGTCTGGAATTGTGTAAGTTTTATTACTGCTGCAGGCAGGGTCTTTACTATTAATTCTGATAAAGTCAAGATAAAA
>CAZOMM010000075.1:2907-5444 GCA_964581165.1 uncultured Coriobacteriaceae bacterium | reverse complement strand
TAGGTCTTTCAATTCGAAGCAAGTCTGATTGTCTCCTTGAAGGTACGTTCTAATGCCGCAAAATGCATAGAAACTATGCACTGCTCTACTAATGTTATCTGCAAATAGTTGATTATGTCTTATACTTGCACCGGCAGGAGAAAGAAAAGACCCTGAGGAAAGGATTCTTAGATGAAACACTTCCGTACTATCTTTGCCGTTGCCGGCGCAAGCATTCTTTTGTGTGTATCGTTAATTGGCTGCTCAAGCGATACCACAAGCGAAACAAGCGATGATTCGAGTAGCACAAGCACTACAGAGACTACTATGCAAGAGTATTTCTCGGCCCTTGACGAAGGTATGTATGTTACTACCGACTGGCTAGCAGAAAATGCCGCCTCTGTTGTTGTGGTAGATGCCCGTTCGGCCGACACCTTCGCCGAGGAGCATATTCCTGGCGCAGTGAACATTGCTTGGGCTAATTTCTCTAATACGGCGGTTGCCCAAGGAGAAGAGGGCTGGGCCGAGTTGCTTTCGGCAGATGAGTTGGCTGCTTCTCTTGCGGAGCTTGGCATTGATGGATCCAAGGCGGTGGTGGTGTACGCTGAGCCTTTGGACGGCTGGGGAGAAGACGGTCGCATCTATTGGACGCTGCGCGAGGCCGGAATCGAAGATGTCCATATTCTTGACGGTGGCTGGTCGAAATGGCTCAGCGACGTGGGGACTTCGGAAAGCTCTGAGGCTGGCGAAGATGCCGATCCCATCACCCAAGTTGACACTGCATATGTGAACGAGAACATCGATTCGGCAGTCTTAGTTGATGCACGTTCTGCCGAGGAATACAACGGCGAACTTACCATGGGCGAAGCACGTGAGGGGCGTATCCCTGGGGCTATCAACATTCCGGTACTGACCCTTCTCAATGACGATGGTACTGTCAAATCCGATGATGAGTTGGCAAGCATCTTTGATGAGGCAGGACTTGATGTCTCCGACGAAATCATCGTGTACTGCACCGGAGGCGTGCGTGCAGCCTTTGTGGCCGAGATCCTACAAGACCAAGGCTACGAGAACGTTAGCGTCTATACTGCCGGGTACAGCGAATGGGCAGGCGACGAGTCTAACGAGATAGAGATCTAGATTGTAGGTTGTGGGGCTGCGACGTGGGTTTAGCTGCGTTGTGGAACCCGGATTTGGTTGCGGCGTAGGTGCAACATATCGCATGTGGATTTACGCTGCATTGTTGGATAAGCGTGGCATTGGACACTGGACTATGCCACGCTTATCCTTAGCTTTCTTAAGCACTCACATTGGATTTTCTTCTAGTTATCAAAGCTCTTCCTACTAGGCCAACAAGGGCTAGTGCGCTTATCACTATTCCTTCTCGAAGCATTGGTGGCACAAAGCTCATCTCAATTACATGCGACTCTACGGAGTTGCTTGACTCCCCAGAATCCGACCCCACAGAATCAGACTCCCCAGAATCCGACTCTGTTGTTATGTCCAACTCAGGTACGGTAATCAATCCCAAGTCGTCGCTATCGCTTGAGCCAATCGGGATGAACATCATTGCCCCTTCACAAGCAGCTTGTACATCGATCTTTTCACCATCGAGTGTTACAGTCCAACCATAGTCGTAGGGGATAGAGAGCAAAACACCATCTGTTTCATCTGAGATCTCGATTGTTCCAGCAAAAGTTGACCCCGACCACTGCGTTACCTCTAGCTGCTCATCTGAAAGCGCATCTACCATCTCTTGATACACGGCAAGATCGAGTCCATATACCATGCATTCAAGGTAGTCTGGGATCGAGGTTTCTTCGGAGGACGTAGAGAGGCTAATCCTAATTTCGCGTTCATCAGCGGAAGCCTCGTTTAGCATGCGAACAGCATGCCTGAATCGTGCGTTATCGTAGCGGGTTTCGGACGATTCCTGCCACTCGGCATCTCCACCTTCAATTGTGTAAATGTAGGTCTGTGCGTCCCAAGAGCTCAGCCAAGAACATGCAATAGTGTTTGCTGGCACCACTATTTCCCATGAGCGACTTTGTGTATCTTCTGCCACAAGTACGGTATCAATTGGAGTAAAAAGCTCTACTTCGTAGCCTAAAATCGCACTTGCAAGGCGATTTTGGGTTTCGAATGGGTTGCCCTCTACAATGATGCTCGTGTCTGTGACCTCAGAGGACGATCCATAGCCCACAGAAAGAGCGTCTGGGTTGTAGTAGAGGTAGTCGCCATCGGCCAGTCCATCTAAATCAATCTGCTCCAATTCGTTGAGAGGGGTTCGCGAAAAGACGTAGCGAACGCCTAATAGGGTGTCGCTTGGCAGGATGGGAGAGGTATAGGAGACAGAGAACCATCCAGTGTCGGAGTATCCAAGTGAATTGAGCAGGTTTATCGCCTGATCGTTGTATACCGAGGCATAAGAGGCTAAGCGATAAAAGTCCATCGATAGTCCCTCGTTAAGCGCTGCAGTACTAGCTCTGGTGTAGGTTTTTTCTACCCGATAGTAGTCATCATCCAGCTCACGCAGTGCCTCCATCTCGTTCGAGGCA
>CAZOMM010000075.1:1453-2807 GCA_964581165.1 uncultured Coriobacteriaceae bacterium | reverse complement strand
GCAGTGCGGCTAAAAAAGCCATTTGGTTCTCTGAATCCGCACCACACGTAATAGAGCGATGACATCACGCTTAGTAGAGCCACGACCATAAACACCAATGCGGCTAAACGCAAACGCCTTGGGATTTGCTTGTCCAAAAGCAAGACGAGAGTGCCTATCATCGGAAGATATCCAACATACAACTGGGCTGTCACATTTGTTTCGAATACATCCATAAAAGACCAGGCAACTATGTCTTTTACTGTCTGAACTAGGCTGGAGATTTGGCCGAAGATTAGGCTGGAGATTAGGCTGGAGACAAAATTGGATTCTGAGTTTTCGGTGACATCTTGAGATATAGCGTTAAGGCATGCCAGTGCTATTCCTGCTATGACGATAAATGCTAGCCCAGTTATTACGATGCGTTTGGCTGTGCGCTCAGAGATCCATTTGCTAACAAAGAACACTCCAATAATCGCAACGATAACAGTGGCCAGCACTAAGGCGATGGTGCGCTTGGTGCTCCAACCGCTAAGTTGTGCCACAACGGTTGGGTAGAGTGTCCAGGCTGTAAGCAGCAGGGTCAGGCAAAAAACGCCAGCTACCAGTAAGATGGCACGCGGTCCGCTAATCCGGACGAGCTTGGCGGTATTGGCAGCAGTTGCAGAAGTTTCTACGGGGGCAATTACCCACTCAAATACGCACATGCAGATGGTAAAAAGTATCATCATGTAGCCCATGTACCAGCAGGTGATAACAGCAAGCGAAAGTGCACACAAAAGCCTGCCCCAGCGCTCGCGCGTAACACAGTGCCATGCACCAAGAGCAATGACGGGTAAAAGGATCATCGAGTCAAGCCACATTGGGTTTCTAAGCTGAGTAAGCATCCATAGTGAGCAGGTAAAGCAAAGACTTAGAGCTACAGCAACGGTTGGAGCTAGCGAAAAACGCTTGAGTAGGTAATACGTAAACGAAAGGCCAATACATCCCATCTTTAATGTGGTCATCACAAAGATCGCAAGAGTAAACATCTCCTCAGGAAAAATCAGGATTATGAGGTTAAATGGACTGGCTAGGTAGTAAGACCACAGCCCCCATGTGTTAGTTCCCAAACTGCTAGAGAAGGTGTAAAAAAGCGATTCTTTTCCTGTAAAAACATCTCGATACCATGCATAGAAGTCGAAGTACTGATACTTGATATCTTCTGTCAAAAAGGATTCTGATCCAAAGGGATAGACATTACATGCTATTGCAAGTAGGCACATCATCGCCATTGGTGCGACAAAGCCAATTAGAAGTGTTAAGCGTCTTGATAGATCGGTTGGAGAGTCGACCTTTTGCTGGGCTTCGCTCATTTTGTCTTCTCGCTTGCCCC
>CAZOMM010000075.1:0-1353 GCA_964581165.1 uncultured Coriobacteriaceae bacterium | reverse complement strand
CTTTCTCCCTCTGCCCTTAACAAATAGAGTGGTCTGTGTTTGGTTTCTAGATAAGTTCGAGAAAGATACTGCCCAATAATTCCTGCAAATAAAATCTGCACGCCCGAAACTAAGAGGATGACAGTCATCAGCGAAGGCCATCCAGCTACAGGGTCTCCAAAAACAGCTGCACGTATAACGACAAAAATTGCAAAGGTGATTGCTAGTACGCAAGTAAGGATGCCTATAATCGAGATAAATGTAAGCGGCAAGACCGAAAATGCGATGATTCCATCTATCGCATATTTAAACAGGCCCCAAAAATTCCACTTGGTCTTTCCAGCGATTCGTTCTACATTTTCGTAGGGAAGCCAAAATGTTTTAAAACCAACCCAGCCATAGATGCCTTTGGTAAAGCGATTTCGCTCGCACAAGGACAGCACAGCGTCTGTCATGGCACGAGTCATCAAGCGAAAGTCTCGAGCACCTTCGACTATCTCCACATCTGTGAAGACGTTCATTAGTTTGTAGAAACACCGAGAGAAAAAGGATCGTATCCGTGGTTCACCTTCGCGATCTACGCGGCGAGTTGCCACAGAATCCCATTTCCCCCCCCCCTCTAGCAGGATGGAATACATTTTAGGAAGGAGCGTTGGTGGGTCTTGCATGTCGGCATCCATTGTTGCCACATAGTCTCCGCGTGCAGTGCTAAGCCCGGCATAAAGCCCAGCTTCTTTGCCAAAATTGCGAGAGAAAGATATCCAGTGCACCGAAAAGGGGAGATCCCTGCGTTTTGCAATGGCCTTCATTTGACCTAGGGTGTCGTCTTTTGAGCCATCGTCTACCAAAACAAGCTCAAGGCTAAAACCTTCCCAACGATCCATCATTTCTTGAGTTACCTGGATTAAAGAGTCGGCTAATAGAGGTAGACTTTCCTCTTCGTTATAACAGGGCACCACAACAGACATTGTGGGATGGCTCATGCGAATACACCTCGCTGGAGTTTGAGGTTTAAGAGTTTCAATACAAGCAAGAGCCAAGTATAGTTCGTATTCTGTAGTTTGATGGTTTAAAGCCCAGATTTTTAGGGAAGCGATCCGCATATAAGCGACATGCAAGCGATGTCGAACATGAAACTGTGGGGCGACAGCGTGCTAGGCGATAGCGTGCTGGGTGACAGCGTGCTGGGTGGCAGCATGCTGGGCGACAGCGTGCTCGATGGCATCCCTAGAAATACGATCTCGATTGGAGGGTCATGATGGATAGACACGAAAAAGGGCCGGGAGCGGGGGAGGAACTTCCCAACGGGACACCGGCTGGCATGCCCGATTGGAACGCCCAAGCCGACTTCTACAACGCTTTCGCATTCTGCGA
>CAZOMM010000074.1:0-6092 GCA_964581165.1 uncultured Coriobacteriaceae bacterium | reverse complement strand
GCCGGGCGCGCTAGGGACTTTCACCCATTAGAAAACGTGCCATGCTCGGCACACTGCAAAACCTCCCCGCCGAAACTTCCGACGGGGAGGGTGGTTTTTAACTGCGCATACTTAAGAGCTTATCAGAGATATTCTGCGATCAAATCATCGATTGTGCCATCTGCCTGAAGGTTGGCCAAAGCTTCGTTGATGGCTTCGGTGAGTTCTGGATTGTCCTTAGAAACTACAATTGCGTATTCCTCGCCGGTGGCAATGCTTGAAACTATATTTGCATCACTGTAAGCATCGGCAAGCATTTGCTCAACAACAGCGCTATTGGTAATCACAGCATCTGCCTGTCCAGAAGCCATTGCGGCGAAAGCATCGGTGCTGTTCCCGTAACCCTGAGTAGTGGCATTGGGAAAGTTCTCCTGCGCATAAGTCTCGCCAGTAGTTCCGGTTTGAACTGCAATTATCATCGAAGAGTCGTTAAGCATCTCATCTACATTGTCAGATGTGATTTCAGAATCACCCATAACTGCAATGGAGAGATTGTCTGTGTAGTAGGTATCGGAGAAGTCAATCTGCTCAGCACGCTCGGGGTCTACTGTAAAACCTGAGATACCTGCGTCGGCCTGTCCACCTGCAGCAATCGCAGGAATAATTGCATCAAATTGCAGAGTAACAAACTCACACTCAAGCCCAAGCTGATCGGCCACAGCCTTGGCAATCTCGATATCGAGTCCAACATAGTCACCGTTGTCGTCTAGATTCTCAAACGGCGGAAAGTCTGGAGAAGTAGCAAATGTAATAACTCCATCGTTTAGTAGCGAATACGATGTCTCATCGCTAGTATCATCTGACGAGCTACTTGAACAAGCGGATAGTGCGAGCGATGCGACCAAGGCACCAGCCACCACAAACGCTCCGATCTTCCTTATTCCTGCATGCATGTTTTCCACCCTTTCCCTAAAACAAATAAATGCGGCTTTGTGAGTACCAAGTCGGGATTTTACCATGCAATTGTTGGTATCACTTGTCACAGCTATCGCACTTATGACACTTACCGCACGCAGCTAGCACAATCATCGTACTTACTGCACGCGTTTACCGTGGCTATCGCAGCTACCTCACGCAGTTATCGCACTCGGCTATCACGGTTATCGGCAGGTATTGGGGTTATCACACACAGGCTGTCCGCTTGTTCGCAATCGCAACTTGTTCAGGTAGGCAAATTAAGATTTCAACGAAAGGTACAATACAGAATTATTTTTACACACTATACATTAATCAACATATGGGGGCGCTATGAGGAAAATTAAACATCGGAACCGTTGTGTGGCTGCACTGCTTGCCATCTTAATTGTTGGGATATTTGGTGCACATAAGTTCTACATTGGTAATTGGAAGGCTGGAATTGTACACATTGTTGCACTATTTGTAGCATTGAGTCTCAGCAACTTAGTCGGAATTTATATGCCTTTTGCACTAGTCTGCATCTTTTCTTGCATTGAAGGCATTATTTATGCACTCAAATCGAATGAAGAGTTCGATCAGTGCTATGTCTTAGATAGAAGGGCATTCCTGTGAAGAATAAGCGCCAACTTAAACGCAAACATTCAATTGGCGACTATCTTATTTGCATGATAGGAGTCCTATTTATCTTGACGTACTTCGTAGTTGGATTTTCACCAATCTCAACAAGCGAGCACTCAACAACTGAGCAAGTTAATTCTGATACGACAGATTTAGATCAGACAGCAGAACAGAACGTTTCCGAAACCGAGCTTGATTCAGAAGAAGTCGAAAGCTCTCTCGGTTACATGACAGTAACTTTTATAGACGTAGGACAAGGAGACTCCACGTTAGTCGTACTTCCCGATGGTGCAACTATGCTTATAGATTCTGGGGAAGCTTCTGCGTCACAAACAGTTATTAATACACTTAATGATGCCAAGGTCGAGCAAATTGACTATCTAGTTGCCACACATCCACATGCAGATCATATTGGTGGAATGGAGGCTGTGCTTAGCAGTTTTGATGTCAAATCTGTTTGGGCACCCGATGTAACCACAACAACTGCAACTTACGAGGGTTTTATTGACGCAGTTGATGACGAAAATTTGCCCATTGACGAAGCTGCTGCAGATAAAGTCATCGTAGATGAAGAGCTTGGTTACTCTATAGAACTTCTTGGACCGGCAGAGGAAACCAATTCAAGCGACCTAAACGACTACTCAGCCATAATTCGTCTAAATTATGGAGATACAACTTTTCTGTTTACAGGCGATGCTCCTGCACAGGAAATTATAGATGCAAGCCCCGGTCATGTTGACGTACTCAAAGCGTCTCATCACGGTTCTGAAACCGGAACTGATACTGCAGTTGTGGTTGAAACTACACCTGAGTATTTTGTCATGAGTTATGCCGATGGCAACTCCTACGGACACCCCGACCAAAGCGTGCTTGATGCTGTCACTGTTACAGGTACCGAAATCTACTCAACTGCTGTAAACGGCAATATAACTTTTACGTCAGATGGTAAAGAGATAGAGATCTCAACAGAAAGCGAAGGAGAAATCGTAGCGGGTCTCAGCGCTTATGAGAAAAGCCAGCAAGAAACAGAGACTCAAACACAGGAGCAAGAGCAAACACAAGAACAGGCACAAAACCAAAAACAGACACAAAATCAAGATCAAAACAAAACTGTGGTTATTACACCTTCTGGATCAAAATATCATTACTCAGGTTGTCGAACCTTGAGCAGATCAAAGTCGCTTACTGAACTAACTGAGAGCGAAGCTGTATCACAAGGCTATGAAGCCTGCAATGTATGCAGCCCGTAAGGTGGGCGCTCTAGCAGGGATGTTACAAGTCTCACTGGGACTCGAGCACTATTAGAACTCAAGCACTATCGCCAATCGTCTCATCGCCTCAAAACGTTGAGACGATTGGTTTGCGTCCAAGCTGAGCTCTGCTGCACTCAAATCGAATTCGATCGCATCCAAACCGGATTTGGTTACTTCCAAACTAGATCCAGTCGCATCCCTCTAAACAATCCCCGCAGCTCCCATACCACAACCAGGGACGTGATCAGTGGCGGTGATGGCAAGGACGATGATGTTCTTTATAGCCCTTCTTCTTTGCATTGATACCCTTGGCCTTAAGCGAAACGATTAGCTTTTCAGTGATAGCATTGAGCTGATCGAGTTCCTCGGCGCTTAAGCAATCAAGAACATCATCGGCTACTCGATCATTAGCAGCAGCACGTCTGTCTGCAATCGTACGCCCGTCGCTTGTAAGACTAACTGTATAGGTACGTGCAGCCTCATGATCTCCAATAGTTACATATCCATTGCGTACAGCTTTTTTAACGACACCCTTAAGCTCGCTGCGATCAAATCCAAGAATCTCTACGAGCTCGCGCTGAGTTGCCCCATCATGATCACGCAAAGCATTGAGAAGCGCTCCCTGTCCACGTTTATAGCTCTTGGGGCCATTTTTATGAAATGCCCTTCTGGTGAGTTTGTTGACCTTTTTCATCTGGGCAAGAGTTGCACTTGCTTCATTCATAATTGCCTCTTTCTCTTTTTATCTCCACTCTCTTCAAACCCGAGACTACTAGGCAAACTAACATGAAGCAAGCACTAAGATTGAATTATTCGTTAAAAGTTGTTGATTAATCGTTTTACGAGTTAAAACAGCACAAATTTATTATTCATGAATAAGGTATTTAGATTAACAGTGAATAATTTGAGCAGACACATTGAGCAGACACACTTTTTAAGTATTAACCCTTTTTTGGCCTATAGCCCCTATAGCCCACCCACTTTTTGAAACATAAACCAAAAAATAACCCGCTAATCTGCGAAAGCAGACAGCGGGCTTTGTTTTTAATTGGTGCGCCCAGAGGGATTCGAACCCCCGACCTTCGGATTAGAAGTCCACTGCTCTATCCAGCTGAGCTATGGGCGCAATCGACGGCATATTCTACCACCCATTGCCATAGCAATAAGATTATTCCGGCCGAATGAAAGGGTAACTAGGGCGAAATACAGAAGCTTGATTGAAACGTAACTTTCCATACTCCACACCTCCACCTGTCCAGGTTGCTTTTTTTGATAATGGGTGTCACTGCGACAAACTGGAACAAACTGCGGCAAACTAGGGGAGAACCAGAGGCACGTTTTAACGATTGAGTGGGAATAAAATTAGGAGATGCACTCCTAATTTTGACCATCTTTAAAATACATGAGACAATATCTCCTGCGTGGTGAGGAGGTATTCGTGTATATAAGACGCGAAATCGAAGCAACGATTCAGGAGATGCTAAAGCAGTTCAAAGTAGTGCTCGTCACAGGCGCACGCCAGGTTGGCAAAACCACCGTCTTGGAGAATTGCCTGAAGGACTCGTTCTCATATGTGTCGCTGGAGAATCCCATCGAAGCCTCCAGTGCCGAAAACGATTCGCTGTTCTTCTTTGAAACACATAGCCTGCCACTTATCATCGACGAAATCCAGCGGGTACCGTCACTGTTCCAGACAACGAAGTTCATCGTTGATCAGTCCAGCGATTACGGGCAAGTCGTCCTCACAGGCTCACAGACCTATCACCTCATGAAAGGTGTAAGCGAATCCCTTGCAGGCAGGATCGGCATCCTTGAAATGTCTGGGCTTTCCGTAAGAGAGCTTATTGGCAACGCTCATACCGCACCAAGGCCTTATGTTCCCTCTGCCGTCAGCTCAGCCGAGCGGCCTTGCGATTTTAACCTCTGGGAACGCATCCAGCGCGGCTTTATGCCCGAGCTCTATGCAACTGATATCCCCTGGGAGCGTTTCTGGGCCAGTTACACCCAGGCATACCTCGAACGAGACGTACGCGACCTCATCAATCTGAAGAATGAAAATAAGTTCTACGATTTCATGGTAGCAACCGCAGCTAGATCCGCCCAACTGTTCAACGCTTCCGACATCGCCAACGCGATAGATGTCGATTACAAGACCGTGCAGTCATGGGTTTCCATCCTGCAGGCAAGCGGCATCGTCCGTCTCCTTCGCCCGTTTTGGCCCAACATCGGTAAAAGCCTTACCAAAACCCCCAAACTCTACTTCATGGACACCGGGCTGGTCTGTCACCTCACCCGATGGACCACTCCTGATCAGCTACGCAATGGTGCGGTGGCTGGCCATGTGTTTGAGACCTTCGTCGTCTCCGAGGTGCTAAAAAGCTACATGAACGCCGGGGCTAACCTGCATGATGTGTGGTTTTATCGCGACTTGAAGAAACGCGAGATCGATTTGGTCATCCAGGATGGTCACATCCTGCACCCTGTCGAGATCAAGACCGCAGCCACAATCAAAGCCGATGCAGTTAAAAATTTCAACTATCTGGAAGACATGGAAGGATACGAGCTTGGTTTCGGGCACGTTGTCTGTCAGGCTTCCGAGCCGTATTACGTAACTCGAAACGTGCAAGTCATCCCCGTTTGGGCGATATAGACCTGTTTGGGGGCACATCACTCAACAGTCAGGCAACTGCCCTTTCCTCCTACAAAAACGTCAATGAATGAGAAAAGAGCGTGTGCAAACTACTCCGACTTATCACCTTCGCACGAAATTTGAACGAGAGCCAAACAGGCAAGACCGATGCCAAGCAAACAAAGCGCATTGTTCGGATCAACCTCATCCATGATGGTAAGAGCCGCCACGCCAACACCCATAGCAAGCGCAACGGCTTTGAGAACCAGGCGAACGAGCAAACACACTTTCTGGCTCGCCTCTCTATCTCTTGGACTGTAGTAGGTGAACATCCGCATGAATGGGCGGTATTGATAAGACTTACCCCTATTGCCATCAGTCGAAGTGTTTCTCGATACTTGATCATGCTAAATTCTTTCTTCTGATTGCCCCAAAGCGCTGCTTGCACCTGTAGAAATGATTCTAGAAAGGAAAATCCCAGCAAAGCTGGACTGAGAAAGACATGCTGTTGTGTACCAGTTATTCCTGGAATGACACACCAGTGAAGCACAGGTCAAGCACCATTTAGCGCGTAATATTCAGTAAGGCGATACGGAAACGCTCTCAAAGGTGTTTTTATCGAAAGCGCTGTGGAC
>CAZOMM010000073.1:0-7139 GCA_964581165.1 uncultured Coriobacteriaceae bacterium | reverse complement strand
TATTACTGCTGCAGGCAGGGTCTTTACTATTAATTCTGATAAAGTCAAGATAAAAGAGAGCGCCTTCGCAGAAGAGAGGTTACAGTTCTGGCGCAGCGATATGGTCGAGATGCTTGCAATTGCCTGAGCATGAGAGGTGAGATTTGGACGCTTAGGGACGAGTACTATGCAAGCAAAGTGCGACCTGTTGTAATTGTTCAAAACGACAAGGTTGCAGTATTGCGATTAGTGTTTCTCGCACGAAACAAACGGATTATGTTGTCACTTCGTGGCGAGGAGTTTTTCGGCTAGAGCCGAACGCGCATAAGCGCTTGTGCTGACACCTTCTTTTTCCGCCTCCTTCTCTATGGCACGTTTCATGCCGATCGGAACCTTGATGGATATAACGGCGGTTCCCTCGGTGGAAAGCGGCGGCCTGCCGTACACGACGCGTCCAACTGTGCGCTCACCCTCCGGGAACTCACCCTGCTCGTAGGACTTACACCAGCGTTCTATCATTTCTTCGGTCAGCTGCTGACCGTTTGAAGCCACGTATCCGCTGCTCATCGCGCTCTCCTCTCGGTCTCCTCGATCTCTTTGACGAACTTTTTCTGGACGGGTGAGTTGGCGTGTATTGCAAGCCATCCGTCCGTAGTTTCCACGGCAATCAGCTCTGCACTTGCACCACTTGCGAGCCAGCCCACCATGAGCCATCGGGGTGGCTCGTCGTTGCTGGCTTTCTGGATGCTTTTTGTGACAGATGCCCATGCCTCTAGAACCTCGGCTCTACTCAAGTGCTTGAGGACGTTCGGGTGTATCAGAGGCTCCATCGTTATCATCTTTCGTCATACTAAATAGTATACCGTTATAGTCTGTCTCCACTCATAGCGGACTCAATCAAGCTGCTAGAGCGTAGTCAAAAAATCATAAATTATTTTTGGAATATATATTGCTTTTAAAGTTAGCGCTGTTAACATAAGCATTGTTAGCAGTGCTAACAATGCTTATGTTGGTGGAACCGCCGTGTATCGAACGGTACGTACGGTGGTGTGAGGGGATGGTATGTCAATTAATGACGTGCCTCCTACTTAAACACCTCACTTGGTGCATAGGCATGTTTATTGTGGTGTGACGCAGGCATAACAACGAAGCGCAGCATACAAACAAATCTGAGGCTCCATGTTAGCTGGTGATATACATCGCAGGCTAGGCGACCAAAATCGAAGCGGTTGTGAAGGGAGATGGCCTTGTGGAAAACCCAAAGCGCAAATACATCGAGGCAACCTATGAGCTTCTTCGTGATGAGGGCCTAGAAAGCGCAACTATACGCAATGTTGCAAAGCGGGTAGGGTGTAGCAATCCGGCTATCTACAAGCATTTCAGAGATGCCGATGAACTAATTGCAACTGCATCCTTACGCTTTCTGAGAGCTTACGCTGAAGATGCCAGAACTCTCTCACAAGTAGACCTCAACCCACTAGAACTCAATTTGCAATTGTGGGAATGTCTCGCGTTCTATTCCTTCGAATATGCGCCGATTATGAAACAACTGTTTTTTCCCAAGGATCCTAAAAATGCCTTCCAACAAGCTAATGTTGAGGAGTACTACCGCTGCTTTCCTGAAGACATCGTGGACTTTAAAGATTTTATGATCGACATGTTTAGGAACTGGGATCTTCATAAGAGAAATTCTATCCTTCTCAACAAAGCTGCTGATGTGGGTATGCTCGATGAAGAAATGGCCCAGCGCCTTTGCGAGATAGATGTCTACCTTTTTAGAGGAATGCTTGCCTCTCTCGAAAACACATACCGCGACACAAATGAGGCCAGATCAGCTGCGCGCCGCTTCATGCAGCTTTTGATTGAAAATTATCAGCTCCGGCTAAAGCCCGGATTCTCGATACTTGTAACTACTCCCGAAAATCCGCAGTTGCATCTCGACAAAATGATCATAGATGCACATCAATACAAAATACGTCCTTTTCCAGCCTCCGAGTAGGTTGACTATGCAATGTCGTGAGGAAGGAATTGTTTGATTACACAAACGGAGAAACCCCAATAAAACAAGGCCGTTAGGGATGCCACTAGAAAACTAGGAGAGTTGGCGCAATCTAAGTCTTTTTGAGGAAGGGCTGGATTGGGCTTGGCTTAGTGCGCACTTAAAGCCTTCAAATAGCAGGGTCATGGTGTTTTGAGGCCAAGAAACGGAGGTGCTAATTGGTAAGACCCTGCTAGAACAGGTGCACTCTCGCTTAGGAAATGTTGGACAAGGTGGATGGGTGAAGAGACAGGTAGGCGGACAGACGGGCGAAGAGACGAATAGGCGGGTAAACAAGCGGACAGACGGGCGAACATACGAACAAGCGTACGGCGTAAGGGCAGACAGACGGACAAGCATGAGGACAGGCAGACAAGCGGACGGGCGGACAAGCGTACGGGAGAAGAGCGGACAAACAAACAAAAATCCAGGCAGACCAACACAGTTACACAAGGCAAGTAGTAAGTAGGAAGTTTCCATAAAACAAGGAGATAGAAGGAGGACTAGATGAGTAACAAAGCGACTAAGATCAACACTCAAGATGAGTCACCACCGACTAATTTAAATAAGAAACCTAACTATGTGTTGATTATTTCTGTTGTCATAGTAGTGGCTTTTGTGGCCTTTGGTGCCATAGCACCAGACACATTATCTGCCGTATCTAATGCTCTATTTGCTGTTTTAACCGGCGGTTTTGGATGGCTATATCTGCTCACGGTGTTTTGCTTAGTGCTCTTTGCAACATTTGTGGCCTTGAGCAAATTTGGCAGAATCAAGCTTGGCCAAGATGATGAGAAACCAGAGTTTTCGAACTTTAAATGGTTTGCTCAGCTGTTTGGCGGCGGAATGGGGATCGGCCTAGTATTCTGGAGCGTTTCAGAGCCAATCATGGACTATCTTTCTCCCCCATCTGCTGATCCAGAGACCGTCGAGGCTATGCATGAAGCCATGCAGACTGTCTTTTTTCACTGGGGAATTCACCCATGGGCAATCTATGCAGTAGCAGGACTGGCGCTTGGTTATTTTGCGTTTCGTAAAAAAAGACCGTTTTTGGTTAGTTCTGCCTTTGAGCCTCTGATTGGTAAAAAAGGAGTCGACGGACCGGTAGGAAAGATAATCGATATTCTTGCGGTTTTTGCGACCATTTTTGGCGTTGCAACCAGCCTTGGTCTTGGCGCAAGCCAGATTTCTGGCGGCCTACAGTATGTGTATGGCGTTGAGCAGAGCACCCTAATAACTTGTGGGATCATAGCGATAATCACTGTGCTTTTTACAATCGCCACAGTTACGGGACTCAAAAAGGGCATGCAGCTTGTAGCCGACTTTAAGGTCTACCTGTCTATTGCCTTTATGATTTTCATCTTTATCTTTGGCGGATCGGTCTTTATTCTCAACATTTTCACCACAGACCTAGGTGGTTACTTTGGCGACTTCATCCACAAGAGCCTATGGATGGAAAATGCAGACTTTATACAGGGCTGGACAGTCTTTTATTGGGCATGGTGGATTGCATGGGCACCTTTTTGCGGGCAGTTTGTTGCGCGCGTCTCTCGTGGCCGTACCATCCGCGAATATCTGCTAGCTGTCATGCTTCTTCCGGCTGGATTCTGCCTGATTTGGATTGCCATATACGGTGGAGCAGCCTTCAACCTTGATGCCCTATCTGGTGGGGCAATCTCTGCAGCTGTCTCTAACGACTACACAACAGGACTCTTTGCAATGCTTGGTGAGCTTCCACTCTTTGCGGTGACTGCTCCTCTGGGCATCATCCTGATTGTGCTTTGCTTCTTGGGTTCTGCAAACTCCGCAACCTTTGTTCTTTCTATGCTTACATCGGGTGGAAATATGGATCCAAGCAAAAAACTCAAGGTTGGCTGGGGAATTGCTCAGGGTGCTGTAACGATCATCTGCATCATCATCGGCGGAACAAGCATCTTGACTATTTTGCAGACAGTTTCGATTGTTGCCGCCTTCCCCTATATGTTCGTAATCATCTTTATGTGTGTCTCAATTATCAAAGCCTTTAGAAAAGATCCATTTATACAAAAACTCGATAAACAGAAGGAGGCTGAATTGCAAATGAGTTCCGAAGAAATATCTGAATTATCTGCTCAAGACTAATGGCAGGTGGCAACAAAAGCAAAGGTTTGGCATAAGCGTTGGGTTAAGCAACTAAGCAACTAAGCAACTAAGTAACTAAGTAAAAGTAAGAAGGAGGATAAATGATTCCGTTAATCAATGTGTTAACCGACGAACAAGCCAAGAGGATTCATGACGAGGTAACAAGAATTCTTTCTGAAGTCGGAGTTAATTTTGAGTACGAGCCTGCAATAGAACTCTTCAAAAAACACGGTTTTGATGTGGATGGCACCGTGGTTAAGTTTACTGAAGATCAACTTATGGCCGCAGTGGATAGCGCTCCAGCAGGCTTTACGATGCAGGCTCGCAACCCCGATAATACTCTAGAGTGCGAGGATGGTAGCTTCATACTTACCCCATCTTATGGCCCAGCATTCGTATATGACGGTGTGAGCGGCGCACGTAGAAACAGCACATATGATGATTACAAAAACGTAATCAAGCTGGTTCAGATGAGCCAAAACATCAACTCCAGTGGTGGAAATGTTGTTGAGCCTTGCGATGTTCCCGATGCGATCAGGCACATGATCATGACTGATGCCCATATCAAACTATCGGATAAAACATTTATGGGATCGGCTCGGGGGTATGACAACGCTAAGGATATCTGCGAAATAGCTGCGATCATGTTTGGTGGTCGCGAGGAGATCGAAAAGACTCCTGTGCTCAACACCCTAATTAACTCGATTACCCCACTAATGTATGACGAGAGAATGACCGGCGCTTTGATGGCCAATGCTGAGTATGGACAATCCTGCATGGTGTCTTCGCTGGTAATGAGTGGTTCAACAGGGCCTGTGACTATGGTCGAAACGCTTGCAATCCAGATTGCTGAGTGCCTGGCTGGAATTGTACTCACGCAGCTTGTTAAGCCGGGAGCGCCTGTAATTATGGGATCGACTTCAGGTCCGTCGGATATGGTAAGCATGGCGCTTTCGATCGGAAATGCCGAAGTTGCTCTTTACACGGCAGCAACCTCTCAGATGGGACGTTTCTATGGCATTCCCACACGCGGTGGCGGAGGACTAAATGACGGCATCCTATCCGATGCACAGGCTGGTTACGAGTCGATGCTGACTCTCTTAGCTGCTGGATCTTCGGGAACTGCCTATGTGCTTCATGCAGCAGGAATCATGCATTACTACAATGCCTTCTCGTATGAGCAGTTTGTGATTGATGACGAGATAGCTGGACTCGTAAAGAAGTTTGTCTCTGGATACGCCTTTGACGAGGATCGCTTTGTCTTTGATGACGTTAAAGAGGTCGGCCATGGCGGACACTTCCTGTATCAAGACAGCACCCTAGACTATATGCACGATCTCCGTCGTCCGTTTATCTCTTCTCGCGCTGGATGGGAAGCTTGGAACAGTGCTGGACAGTTGAGCACAGCTCAAGTTGCACAGAATCGCTGGCAAAAGCAGCTTGAAGAGTATGTGCAGCCCGAAATTGACCCAGCAATGAAAGAAGAGATCGACGCTTACATCACAAAGCGAAGCATTGAACTGACCGGAGAGGCACCCGAACTTCTGTAGTGACTGCCTCTACATCGCAAAATCGATGCATTTTTGACTCCCTATTTGGCGGCGCTAGCTCGTGTTATTTCGGGCTTGCGTCGCCTATTGGAGGCTTGTGTGTTGCAGAGGTTTGTGGTGTCTATGGGAGGTTTAGCATAGAGTAAAGTAAAAGGAGAGGAGCATGGTTACATCTAACAAGAGAACCGAAAAATCGCCTCTCAAATCACTGCAAAACGTCCTTAAAAATCCCGTTTTTGCTATCTCGGCAGCTATCACAGTTGTTATGGCTCTTTGGGGAATTATAGGCAGCAGCTCATTTGCCGCAGTTGCCGATGGCTCCATGAGTTTTTTGAAAAATAATTTTGCATGGCTTTTTCTGTACGGGATGACATTTTTTGTAGTTTTTTGCGTTGTTATTGCTATTTCAAAATTTGGTAAGAAGCGTCTTGGTGGAGATGACGAGCGTCCATCTCGCAGCACAATTAGTTGGTTTGGGATGCTTTTTGCATCTGGTATGGGAATTGGCATGGTGTTTTGGGGAATTGCCGAACCAATTTCTCACTATGTTTCTCCCATGGCCGGAATTGAGCCCATGACTGAGGAAGCTCTAAGATTTTCAGTGCGCTCGACAATCATGCATTGGGGCTTACATCCATGGGCTTGCTATGCCGTTGTTGGTATGGCGCTGGCGTTTTTTATATACCGCAAAAAGAAACTTGCGCTAATAAGCTCCACGCTTTTCCCAATCTTTGGCAGTTCTAGCCGAAAATGGCTCGGAAAAGCCGTTGATATCTATGTGGTTGTGCTCACCTCTGTAGGAATTGCGACATCCTTTGGCATGGGATGCTTGCAACTTTCTGGAGGCTTGAATTACGTCTTTGGTGTCCCCTCTAATTGGATATCTTGGCTGACGATAATCGGAGTTATCTGCCTTGTTTATATATGGAGTTCCATCAGTGGAGTCGACAAAGGCATGAGAAGACTTACGAACATCAATCTGGCACTGTGTGTGGTGCTTATGATTATTGCCTTTGTGGTGGGGCCTCAAATTGAGATCATTAACAATTTTTTGCTGGGAATTGGCGATTATCTAGCAAATTTCATACAAGATAGCGTGAGGCTAAGCTCGCAGGGAGATGCCACATGGATTTTGGATTGGCGAGTCTTCTACTGGGCTTGGTGGATTTCGTGGGCACCCTTCGTTGGATTGTTTATCGCAAGGATCTCGAGGGGGCGCACGATTAGGCAATTTGTAGTTGGAGCAATGATCTCCCCCACCCTATTCTCCGCAATCTGGTTCACCTTGTTTGGAACCTTTGGCATTGAGGGCGGATCTTCGATGACAGCAGATCAACTAGCTGCTATTGCTGCGGTTCCTGAAACTGCATCATTTATTATCTACTCACAATACCCGCTTAGCATGGTGATGACCTGGGTTGCCATGGTGCTGATTGTTATCTTCTTTATCA
>CAZOMM010000072.1:0-7197 GCA_964581165.1 uncultured Coriobacteriaceae bacterium | reverse complement strand
TGTTGCGCCTGACACATAGCCAAATAGGCCTGTGGGGACATCTCCACTGGGGATATTAAGATTGCTGATCTCGTAACCCTGACCATTAAAGGTTCCAGAAAATGCAGAAGAAACCGAGGCCGAAGCGTACTCGCCAATCTTTGTCCAGGTGATGTTGTTGAGATCGACATCTGTGGCAAGAAGAATGCTCTGTCCGCTAAAAGACACAAGATCATCCGTTAAAACAGCAATACCAGCTAGCTCTTCGGCATTGCGGATTGTATGAGTTGTGGAGTCCGATTCGTACCATCCGGTATCTGCTGTGCCATCCCATGCATCTGCCTTGATAAGGCTTAACTCAAGATTGTAATCCTCGTCGTTGATCGTAAAAGTTTGGGTGATTGCATCGCAGCCGATGGCTCTGATCTCCACTTCGTAATATCCTGCGGGAAGATTCAGCTCCTGAATCGTCGATCCAGAGGCATCAAAAACCTTTTCGGCTCGCTCGTAAGACTCGTTAAGAGAGTAGATCCTAAACCACGGGTCATAATTCTCGATTGCTGTTATTCCATCAGGAAGAATTGCAGTAATCGTTACCTCAACATCTGGCTGTTTTTCCAAGACAACATTATGTGTGCCTTCGTCATAGTTAACGCTAAATGTGCCTTGGTACGTGTTGTAAGCAAACATGCTGACTTCAAGGGTGTATGTTCCGTTGACCAGATCATATGTATGTGTGGCGGAGTCTCCAGAGATTGTTGAGGAGGTCTCAGAAACCACTGTGTCACCACGAGTGACAACTACCTCTGCTCCGGCAGGAGTAACAACGATGTCTTGGGCATATTTGATCGCTATCATCTCGGGCGAGATAATCTCGTCGTATCCCAAAACTGCAAAGTCAGAGACCAAAGTCTCATAGCCTACAAGCATCAATGTATAGTCATAAACACCATTTGTAAGCAGATAGCTTCCGTCTTCTTGGGCTTCTATCACGTTGCCACTATGATCGCGAAGTTCTACTTCTAGAGTTCCTCCACCCAAATTGGCATCGTCATCATAAGTAGGATCAAAGCTAACTGTGTGGATTGCTTCATTATCCATCCAAGAAAGGATTGGATATCCATCCGCGTTGTACTGGTATGCATCGCCCAAGGTGCTAACAAATGACTCTGATTGCATTGTGCCAGCAGAGGCAGACTCTACAGCTCCCTCAAGCGAATAAGATGCATTTGCCGCCTGAGCACCAATGGCATCGTAGTCTTGCTCGAGGCCATAGCAGTTGCTGAAATAGCTGGAAATTGTTGAGCTTGAGCTGCTTGTCCACTGTCCAATAAACGATCCGATGTACCTAGGATCATCAAAGGTAGGATTTACAATTCCCGATGCATAGCAGTTTGTGCAGGATATATAACCATTTTGGACACGGCCAACAAAACCGCCAACACCTGTGGGATTGCTGCCCGGGTAGTTGGAAGTAACGTTTCCTGTTGCAAAAGAGTTGCTTATTTGTGTTGTAGAACCCGAAGCGTATCCGATGAATCCGCCAACACTGGGAACGGCACCCGTAACATCGCCTGTGCTATAGGAATATTCGATACTTGCACCAGACTCAGCACTGATGTAGCCCACCAAGCCACCAATTCCATACATGACAGTATTAGAAGTGTTGGTAGAACTTACAGTACCCTCGCTTCCGCAGTGCGAAATCGTAAATTCTCCAGAGGCATATCCAACAAGTCCGCCAAGCTCATTAGACTGACTGGTGATATCTACTCTGGCCACGCAGTTATAAAGCGTGCCACCTGTAAGAGCGCCTACTAAACCGCCAACAATTTGGCCGTTAGCTGAGATTGTTCCTTCAACAGTGAGATTAGAAACAGAGCCATATCGTACGCGACCAAAAAGGCCCAGATTGCCGTCGCCTACTATGTTCATGCCTGTAATACTAAAGCCATGCCCGTCGTAGTATCCTTGGAACGATTTTTCAAGAGTGGATCCGATTGGAACCCAGCTAATCTCAGACAGATCTATATCTGCTCTCTGCATAAAATAAACACCACTATATGTAGTGGTGCCATCATCAATTTGCTGGCTCATATATGCCAGTTCTTCTGCAGACATGATGATATATGGATCCTCGATTGTTCCGCTGCCCAGCGAAAATCCATCAACATCCATCGCGGCCTGCGAAACAGTTATCGGTGAATTTTCCGAATTACTTTGCTGATCTACAGTGCTTGTACCTGTAGCATCTGAGGACGCAAGTCTTTCAGATGCGTAGTCAAGTGCTGCAGATGACGCGTAAGCAAGTGCAGCAGATGGAATGCTTGTCAGACACAGCACTACAGCCATTGCAACACAAAGCACAACTCGAGCCGATTTAAGCAAGATAGCCACCCCTTTCCTCCAAACCTCCTCCAAACCTTGTGTTTCCCTAAAATTCCCCACAAAACAAACAAGCCTCAAGCAATCCAAAAGCACTCAACTAAGCTGAGCGCCATTTGCAAAACACAAAACTCCCTTGTAATTTGCTTGAGGCTGATTTCTTGTAAAGCTATAGATACAGATGAACAGCTAGTTTTAAGCGAGCTGATTTGTTTTCATTCGTATATATAGTCATTCAAGAATAGTTCGAGTAAACATTCTATCACTTTCAACTTAGATTCAATTTTGTAATATCTTCAAAATTTGCATCACTAGAAGGTAGGCGAAATCTCAGCCTTATACCGTCCTTTTGCATGTTGTATTCAGCCGTGCCCAAAAGCTTTCTTGAAACTGAGAGAGACGAGCCTAGAATCTGTTTAGCAGTCTAGGCGCGAGAGTGCTAAAACTTGAGAGCGCTAAGGCGCGAGGGTGCCATAGTGCGCGAGTGTCGTAGTGCGCGAGTGTCGTAGTGCGCGAGTGCTAAAGCGTGAAAGTGCTATAGCGCGAGGGCTGAAACTCGAAAGTGCTAAGGCGCAAAGTACTAAGGCACAAAAGTGCCATGACGCAAGAGTGTCAAAACTCGAAAGAGTCAAAAAATTCAAAAACTTCAGAGGACAGAGCTGAGAGGATGAGGCTAGATGCGCAAATTTAAGGCCGAAAGTCAACGGCTTTTAGATCTTATGATCAACTCCATTTACACAAACAAAGAAATCTTTTTACGAGAGCTTATCTCTAATGCATCCGATGCGGTGGATAAGCTCTACTTTAGAAGTCTTACCGACAGCTCGGTTGAACTTTCGCGCGATGATTTACGCATTGTGATCGATTCCGATGAGGATGAGCACACGATCACAGTTTCTGATACCGGTATTGGTATGAACAAGGATGATCTCGAGGCCAACCTTAGCACCATTGCCCATTCTGGAAGCCTTGACTTTAAATCCGAAAACGAGGGTACCGAAAGCAGCGATATCGACATTATCGGACAATTCGGTGTTGGCTTTTACTCGGCCTTTATGGTTGCTGATAAGGTTGAGGTTATCACCAAGGCCTATGGAGACAATCAGGCCTGGAGATGGATTAGCACAGGTGTTGAGGGATACACGATCGAAGAGGCTCAGAAGGCCGAGCATGGCACCGATGTAATTCTTACCCTCAAAAACGATGACGATCAAGAAAGCTACAGTCGCTTTAGCCAAAAAGACGAGATCAAGCGCTTGATTCGTAAGTATTCCAACTATGTGCGCTATCCCATCCAAATGGAAAGCAAGATGCAGCGAGCTCTTCCAAAGCCCGAAGACGCTGGCGACGATTACAAAACGCAGTACGAGGATTACACCGAAGTCGAAACCCTCAACTCTATGATTCCTATTTGGAAGCGTGGACGCAGCGAGGTAAGCGACGAGGAATATGCCGAGTTTTACAAGCAGAGCTTTCATGACTTTGCCGATCCACTGCGCACGATAACATTTAAGGCCGAGGGCACGCTAAGCTACGACGCGCTGCTGTTCATTCCTTCCGAGAGACCCTTCGATCTGTATAGCAGCGATTTTAAGAAAGGGCCTGCGCTGTATTCCTCGGGCGTAATGATTATGGAAAACTGCGAGGATCTGCTCCCCGACTGCTTTAGCTTTGTGAGAGGCATTGTTGATAGCCCCGATCTGTCACTTAACATTTCCAGAGAAATTCTTCAGCAAGATAGACAACTCATTGCAATCGAGAGACGCATCGAAAAAAAGATTAAGTCGGAACTAGAGTCGATGCGAAATAACGACAGAGAAACTTACGAAAAATTCTTCTCGACCTTTGGACGCACAATCAAGTATTCAATCTACTCGAGCTTTGGTCGCTATTCCGAACTAGTTGGTGATCTTTTGCTCTTCTACTCTGCTCGCGATTCCAAGATGCTCACTCTTGATGAGTACATTGAAGCTATGGACAGCGAACAGCAAACCATTTACTACGCAGCTGGCGAGTCGGTAGAGTATCTAGCCAAGATGCCTGTAGTGAAATCGGTGCTTAACAAGGGCTACGATGTGCTGCTCTTTACTGATGATGTAGATGAGTTTTGCGTCTCTACAATGGCCACATACAAAGAAAAGGGCTTTCAAAATGTTGCCAGCGGAGACTTGGACCTTACAAGCGATGAAGAAAAAGAGAGCGCCAAGGCCGCTGCCAAAGAAAATTCCGACTTGCTAGAGGCTATGAAGCAGGCTCTCGGCGAGTCAGTTGTTCGTGTGGATGTATCCACCAGACTTTCTGATGATGACACACCGGTATGTCTAGTGGCAGAAGGGCCAATCTCCTTTGAGATGGAAAAGGTGTTTTCTACAATGCCCAGCGGAGAAGGAGCCAAGGCAACAAAGGTTTTGGAAATTAATCCAAAAAGTGAGGTTTTTGGCAAGCTCAAGGCTGCCCAGGCTCTAGGCGATACCGACAAGGTTGATCTTTACACTAGGGTTTTGTACAACCAGGCACTTTTGGTAGAAGGTCTGCAGGTGGAGGATCCTGTGGCTTATGCGCAGGACATCTGCAAATTGATGTCGTAAGGGTTGCGCAGAAGCTGTATTGCCCAATAGGAGTTGTGTTTTCCAGCAAGGATTGCGTTCCCTGGTAAAAGTTGCGTAAAAGCTGCGTTCCCCAACATGCCTTTGCTGCTTAGCATGTTGGGGAACTTTTTTGTGCGCCGAGTATGCACTACACCGAGCACGCACAGGTGTAGGTGTACTAGCTAGCTACGATAGTCCTGCATAAGCGCTTCAAAGGCAGAGCGTGAGTTTTTGATGACATCTTCCGAGACGCAATAGCCAATACGCACCCAGCCCGGGCATCCAAAACTATCCGACGGAACCAGCAAAAGCTCATGTGATTTTGCCTTATCTGCAAAAGCCTCAGCATCAGGCTCTAATGCTTTAACCCAAAGATAAAAAGCTCCCGCTGGCTCAATATACTCATAACCAAGCTCATCGAGCATAGATGTGAGCAGCTCCCTATTGCGAGCATAAGCTGTCACATTTGTTGGCTCATCAATGCAGCGCTCAATTGCCATCTGAAACATTGCCGGAGCACAAACATAGCCCAAGGCTCTACCAGCTCCACAAACAGCAGCATAAACACGCTTGGAATCGCTGACCTGCGAACCAACAAGCACATAGCCAATTCGCTCCCCTGGCATGCTCAGCGATTTTGACCACGAATAGCAAACGATGGTGTCTTTGTAGATAGAAGGTATCCAAACCGGGGCTTCTTCGCCAAAATAAATCTCACGATAGGGTTCGTCTGATATCAGATATATCGGAGCACCAAACTGCTCGGAAGCCTCACTCAAAACCTCTGCAAGATCTGTAATGTTTTGCTTTGAATACACAGTTCCTACCGGATTGTTGGGACTGTTCACTATTACAGCGCGTGTCTTTGGGCCTATAGCAGCTTTTGTGGCCTCGATGTCAATCTGAAAGTCCGACTCACGCGCAGCAACTTCAACACAATTAGCGCCGGCAACTGTGATCCACATGTTGTATTCGGGGAAGTACGGGCTGATAACAATGATGTCATCGCCGGGGTTAGCAAGGGCTTTGCATGTACAAGCTAAAGAAGCAGCAGCTCCCATGGTCATATAGAGTTCGTCTGCTGTATAAGAGGTACCAAAGCGAGAATTGAGATTGTTTGCAATAGCTGCACGACATGAGGGAAGCCCCTGGGCGGGAGTATAGCTGTGGAGCTTTTCTGCAGGAAGTTGTAGAAGATCCTCGATAGCCCTACTAACAGCCTCTGGAGCAGGAACAGATGGATTTCCTAGGCTAAAGTCAAATACAGCGTCATCGCCAATTTGGGCTTTGCGCTGCTGTCCATAAGCAAAAAGCTCCCTAATGGATGATGGTTCTGCTCCAAGTTGATACATTGCCTCGTTTAGCATTGGCCCTCCAATCTAGATAAAAGTTTTGAGTTGACCCTATGTGTAAGCTTGAGCGTAGAGCTTAGAGCTGTCCTACTCGTAAAGTTAATCCCTAACACAAAGAAAGCCGAGGAAAACGTCCCCGGCACTTGGGAGTCCTCCTTGCGGAGAACCGTCTACCTTATACCATCGAATGTCGTTTTTGACAAACAAAAGTCCCTTGCAAATCCCCTTTCTCCATTCCTTGGAGGGAGGGGATTTTTGAGAAGTTGAAAAGATAGTTGTTAAGATGGTCGTTAAGTTGTTAAGATAGTCAAAAAGTTGTTAAGTTGTTAAGGGTAAAACCATGAAGAGCGTTGAAATCGAGTCCCTAATTTCGAAGCTTAAGATGACACAAACCGATACTCAGGACATTGAGGCAAAAGCCTCGGCACAGAAACTTCCTGCAAGCATCGTAGAAACCCTTTCTGCCTTCTCAAACGGATCAGGCGGCTGCATTATTCTGGGGCTTTCTGAGGACAACAATTTTGAGCCCGTTCCGAATTTCGACGCTCGAAAGATTGCAGAATCGCTGGCGCAAACCTGTGCCGACAAGCTTACACCGCCTGTTCGCGCGATGGTTGAGATTGTTGAGTACCAGCACAGTCATATTGTTGTCGCACAGATTGACGAGCTGTCGCCGCGAGACAAACCTTGCTACGTCACGGATCGCGGCATGTACCGGGGCTCATATATTCGATCTTTCGACGGCGATCGAAAGCTCAGTTCGTACGAAATCAACCGACTGCTCGAAGACAAAACGCAGCCCACTTACGACTTGGATATGGTTCCCGAAGCAACGCTCGACGACCTAGACCAGCGGCTTCTTGCAGCCGTCTTAAGCCGCCAACGCATGCTGC
>CAZOMM010000071.1:0-7543 GCA_964581165.1 uncultured Coriobacteriaceae bacterium | reverse complement strand
ATGAACTGGGCTACAGAAAATGCTGAAACTAAATCTCGAGATGGAGTAGATAGGCCGTATCAAGATCCCGATTCTATACTTACTAGTCTTGTATTTCTTGGAACCGGAGCAGCCTGTGGAGTACCCACTTATTACTGCAATTGCAAGGCGTGCAGAGAGGCTGAACTTAGGCCAGAAGCTCGACGCACTTGCTCTAGCATTGCAATTATGAGAAGTCAGACAACATTAATTGACACAGCTCCCGAAATACATCAGCAGCTACATCGCGAAAAAATCATGGACATAGATAGAGTGCTTTTTACCCACGAGCACTTTGATCATGTTGGAGGCGTGCCTCAACTTGAGTACTACTCGAGACTTAGATCAAAAAAGCCACTAGAGTTTTACTGCAACACTCAAACAGCCAGCTATCTCAAGACCCATTTTGCCTTTATGTCCGACATCTTTAGCTTGAATAAATCCCTTGTAGGCGAGGCTATGAAATTTGATGGGATTAGCTATACGCCAATATCGGCCTCGCACTGCCCAGGTGCACTCGGTTATTTGATAGAAGTGCCTGCCAAGTTTTCTCATAGCTCAAATAGCAGCAAGGTAGCATATCTTCCTGATACATCTAGGCCACCACAAGAAACCTTGGATGTAATTGCTGGTGCGGACATCCTGATAATCGATGCCACCTTTAACACGGGTAATTGGATGCCAACCCAACATCTAGATATAGATTCGGCACTTGCTCTTGGCGAGGAGCTGGAAGTCAAAAGGACATATCTAACACATTTATCAATGCAATTTGATGTGCCTATAACACTTGAAGAACTCGATGCCAAGCTACTCGATGCCAAGCTAGATAAAAGCACAGCTATCGCCTCACGAGACGGCATGCGCTTGGAACTGTGAAGATAAAGAAATGTAAAAGGCCGAGATGCAGAGACGCAGCTTTGTAGCTGATCTTGTGACTCGGCCTTTGTTGTTGATGGTCGGGGTGACTGGATTCGAACCAGCGACCCTCTGCTCCCAAAGCAGATGCGCTACCAAGCTGCGCTACACCCCGGAATTAAAGCACAGTCGGGTAGTTTACCCTCCAGTTGGGCGACTCGCAAGGATCAAGCTAGAAGCTGCTCGCGGATGGAGCGTAGAGCCTTGCCTCGATGTGAGATTTCGTTCTTTTGATCCATGGTAAGCTCTGCCATCGAAAGCTCACCTCCATATGCATCTGGCAAAAAGAGCGGATCATAGCCAAAGCCTCCATTGCCATGACAGTGATCATCGATCTTGCCTTCGACCGACTCTAGGGCACTGAATTCCTTGCCGTCTTCGCTTATATAGCAGATTGCGCAGGTAAACCTAGCGGTTCGCTTACTTCGCTCTCTAACATTTTCCATATTGGCAAGCAGCTTAGAGTTGTTAGCAAGGTCGTCTCCATGCACTCCAGAGTATCTAGCAGAATTCACACCCGGCTCGCCATCTAAAGCATCTACCTCAATCCCAGAGTCATCCGCAATTGCAGCGAGTCCAGTGTTTTGGTGGGCTGCCAAAGCCTTAATGCGAGCATTGTCCAAAAAAGTCTGACCATCCTCTACTGGGTCGGAAAAGCTTCCAAACTCCGAAAGTGGAATAAACTCATAGCCATCTATGTTGATGATCTTCATGATCTCGGCAACTTTGTTCGCATTTGATGTGGCAACCACTACTCGGGTAGTGCTGTTGTTGTCAGTTTGCTCCATTTCAATATCAGTTCGCTCCACCTTAATCTGTCTCCCCAATAGCCCCAATAGCCTTGCGCTGCAAATGTATGAGCTCGTCTAAGCCCTTTTGGCCAATATCGAGCATACGATTGAGTCTGTCTCTATCAAAGGTAGCACGCTCCCCTGTTCCTTGGATCTCGATAAACTCACCAGATGCATTCATAACAAGGTTCATATCAATCTCGGCCCTGGAGTCTTCATGGTAATCGAGATCAAGGAGCAACCTGCCGCCAACCATCCCAACACTTACTGCAGCAATTTGAGAAATCACCGGGTTGGTTCTAATCTTTCCAGCGCTTTGCCAGCGAGTCAGAGCTTCGTGAAGGGCAATCCACCCGCCAGTAACAGAGGCGGTCCTAGTTCCACCATCTGCCTGAATGACATCACAATCAACCGTAACTGTAATCTCACCTAGAACTTTCATATCTACTGCCGCCCTAAGCGAGCGTCCTATAAGTCTAGAAATTTCTTGTGTACGACCCTTGCGCCCATTGGTCTCGCGAGGTGTGCGACCAGATGTTGAGGCCGGAAGCATCGCATACTCTGCGCTTACCCATCCGCGCCCAGCACCCCTCATCCACGACGGCACATTCTCTTCTATTGTCGTAGCACAGAGCACCTTGGTATCGCCAAACTCGATATAGCACGAGCCATAAGCATTCTTTAAAACTGCCGTCTCAATTTTTACTGGACGAAGCTCATTGTCTGATCTTGCGAAAGACCTGCTAAGGCTTATCATACTTTTCCTCCAATCTTGCGGATAAGCTCAGAGTTTTTTGTTAAGCACAAGCTCAGAACTTTTCATTGGGCTCAAGACTTTTCGTCAACTTTAGGCTTAAGGCTTTCCATCAAGCCCAAAGCTTTTTGTCAAGCATAAGCTCGGAACTTTTTATCAACTCATTGAAAGCACAAAACACATGAGGCTTAGACACAGGGATTCTAATAAATCCTAGGATTGTCGATAGAGGCAGAAACTAAAAATTCGGGAGCAACCCAACAAGCAGGCCAACGGGTGCTCCCGAATTTATGAACGAGCGTAAACTCACTAGCAGAAGAGGAGTTCAGCACTTTGTTTTTGGTGGAGGCGCGGAGAATCGAACTCCGGTCCATGATACCCACCTAGGAGGCATCTCCAAGCTCAGTCGATGCTTGAGATTCGATCGCACCAGGTGCACAGACAAACCCAGCGCTCTCTAGCCGGTTCAATCTTTTCCATCGCCATACCGACTACCTGCGATGGAGCATTCCCCTAAAATGACATCTCCCTCGAGTCGGGGAATCCCCGAGTTCGACGTGCCTGCTATATATTAAGCGGCAAGAGCCAACTGGGGCTCATAAGAAGAAGTTTTGTCAATTAAATTTGACGGTACCCCTGTTTAACGTGGCGAGGAGACCACGGCTTGCTTCCTCCCTCATAAATACCATGTCGAAACCAGTCGCCCCCTTACAAGGACTAAGAACTATAACACAAAAGCAAAACTATAGTACAGACACCAGTACAATTAGCTTGCTGTCCCTGTGGCAGTGCTTTTACTTAGGACTTTTACTTACGTAACTTTTGCTCAGGTCTTTTGCACCGGTTCTTTTGCTTAGGTCTTTTGCTTAGGCAGGCAAATAATACTGCCTCGGATCGTTTCTAGAGGAGCCGTGCCACACGAGCAAGCCGTCTTCGGCAAGTCTTTTGAGTAGCACCGAAGCAGCCTGTCTACTGAGACCAGTTGCTTCTGTTAGGTCTTTGGTGGTCACTTTTCCGTGCTTGCTTGCCAAGTCGAGCGCTGCAACCTTGTTGGAGGAAAGACCGCTGTTAGGGGCTTTTTCACCGTCGTCGCTCTGAACATCGCTCTGATCATCGTTTTTTCGATTGTCGCTCCGGTTGTCACACCGGTCATCGCTCAAAAGGGGAAGCCTAAGAACGGTGCGATCGGGTCCGTAGGAGACTTCATAATGAGGAGCGGCAAAACCCGCTTCATGCCACCCGTAGAACAGCTCGTCGATGCCACTGCCAGCACGTTCTCCAATATTAATTAACGAAAACATGCGAAGCAAAGTTTCGTTTCGGGGATCAGAATTCCCCGGCTTTTTGGCCTCTTCGATAGGCATGCGAAAATCTCCAGGGTTCGAAATTTCTATATGATCTGGATGCCATATACAAGAAACCCCTCGCCGTTCGAACCAATTTGCATTGGTAAGACAATTGGCCAAAGCCTCGCGCAGAGCCTTGTGCGTGGAGGTATCGTCAATGCGGTCTACGCCAGAGAGCTTAAATGGAACTTTGAGAGCAGCCATAAGTTTTTGATAGGTTCTAAAGAAAAAGTCATAGACGTTGCCAGTCCAGTCGCCTGTAAAACTTACTAGCCTGTCCTCCCATCGATTTGAGCCAGTTTCTTGTCGATAATCAAGCAAGAAATGGGGGAACTCCTGAATAATCCACCGATCTAGCCCAAACATCAGCAGACCGGCTCGCGTTGGTCTCAGCGCCTTGCCATCTCGTCGGGTGGCTCCAAGCGCAACCAAGAACTCCTCATCGGAAAGCTCGTTCCATGCATGACCGGGATGTAAAGTCTCAAATCGACGCCGGTACCGCACAAGAGTGTCGTTATCGATCCATGACATTTCTGCGGATTCGGCAATATGGGAATCTTGGCTCGAAGTGTCGGAGTCACGCACCATCGAGAGAACCTCTTCGCGCGAACAAAGGTGATCGCCTGTGTGCATGCGCCGAAAGGTACCGCCAAATAAATCGCCATTGATATAGATAGGACGAATGCGGCGATTGGCCCACGGCACATTGATGACTAACACCTGCTTGCCGTCGACCATCTCGATTTGGACATCTTTATCTCGGAACAAACGAGTACTGAGCTTGTCGTCACTCAATGCCGCATTCCAAAAATCATCAAGAACTTTGTCGGCTTGTGGAATTCCGAGTGCCTCAAGCGTTCCGTCTCGTTGCTCGGCCACACCAAGTACAATGATTCCGCCTTCGGTGTTTGCAAAAGCAGAAATCGTTTCCCATATGCTGCGAGGAAGCTCCCCTTGCCCATCGCGACCAAGAGCACGCTTAGCCTCGAGACGATTGTTTTCGCGATAGCTCAAGATTTCTTCAAGACGCATGTTGGACTCTCCTTGTGAGCATTTTCCTTACAGGCATTTGGTGATGTGCTGCATGAGTTACGTGAGCCGAGTGAGCTGCACGAGTCAGGTGGACTGCATGAGCTACATGAGGCGAGTGAGCTGACAACCTACTGACAAGTTTACTGACAAGCCTACTGACAAGCAATATCTTAGGCTATCCTCGAAGGCTTAGCAGTGAGCGCATGAGCTGACAAGTTTACTGACAAGTCTACTGACAACTAGACAGCATGTCATAGTAAGTAAATAGGACGTTTGCCTTACACGGAAGGCAACGAGAACCGAGGGCAACAAGGACATAAGGCAACGAGAACTGCCGCAAACTCGTCGACCTACTCCTGCTATAGGCAAAAAGCGTGATAATTATCGGGCCTGTCGTTTAATGGTTATCATAGAGACCTCTAATAAATGAAAGCCAATTAGTGAAAACTAATCTTGTTGAAATCTGCAAAGCGCTCAGTTCAAAAGACTGCGAAGCGCCCTGCTCAATAAAAAGGAATAGAGGTATGCAATGAGTGACCAGACTCCAGATGTGTCCGTTATTGTGCCGGTATACAACGTATACCCCTATCTGGAGCAATGCCTTGCCTCACTCGCTGATGAACCGACGCAAAAGCTTGAGATAATCTGCATTAACGATGGATCCACAGACGATTCGCTTTCGGTAATGCAGGAATTTGCCGCACGTGATGCACGCTTCTTGGTGATCGACAAGCCCAATGAGGGTTATGGAGCAAGCATGAATCGCGGCATCGCGGCATCGCGGGGACGCTATATTGCCGTGGTCGAGCCAGACGATTATCTGTGTGGCCCGCTCCATGCACGTCTGTTCGAACTCGCTTCTGAGTACAACTGGCCCGACATCGTTAAATCTGCCTTCTGGTTAATTGACGAGGAAAGCTCAAGTAAGGAAAGCTCAGGCAAGGAAGCCGCGAGCGATACGGTGCATGTTGAGCAAAACCACTGTGGATTCTGGAAGCGCATCAAACCGAAATCGCAACCTTTCTGCATTACAGAAGCTCCCCTGCTCATGCGCTATCACCCTTCAATCTGGTCGGCGATATATCGACGTGATTTTATTACCGCGAACAACATCTGCTTCAAAGAGGTTCCGGGGGCCGGATGGGTCGACAATCCCTTTATGGTGCAAACTTATCTTTTAGCTAAATCGATTGCATACACCAATGAGGCTTTTTATTGCTATCGCAACGAAAACGCAAATTCTTCAAGTGCCAGCATCGGAGATTATCACGTGCCGATTGATCGATGGCACGAGATGACAGACATCTTTAATTCCGTTGGGGTGCACGACGAAACATTGCTAGGCATGCATTACTACCGAGCTTTTTCGTATTTGGATTCAATTCGTCAAGCAAGGAATTTCGAAGAGAGTGGCTGGCATAAGGCTGCCAAAAGCGTGGTTGAACGCATGGATCGCAAGGTTCTCGCACGCTCTGCCTATGTCTCCCCCACAAATCGCCGTCTTGTCGAGCAGTTAACAGGATGTGCCATCGAACACGCTAGTAATGCTCCCTACCTGCGCATGCTTGCCTCAGAAGCAATCTGGAAGATCCGTCAAAACGGTATTCGTTACCTGTTAAGGCGCATGTTAAAGTGATGGCAATATCTTAACTAGCTTGCTACGTTGCAGTCCTTTTACTTAGGCCGGTAAATAATACTGTCTCAGATCGTTTCTAGAGGAGCTACGCCATACAAGCAAGTCGTCTTCGGCAAGTCTTTATCCTAAATGGCCTTTTTGCCGAAGTCGCAAATCGCATGTTTGCAGTTGTTGTTTCAATCCACGCGCCCGTGCAGGGCGCGACAATACTCTGTTTGACCTGAATATACAAGCCGACATGTTTCAATCCACACGCCCGTGCAGGGCGCGACCACGATGCGATTCAATTTTAAACTGATGATGCGGTTTCAATCCACACGCCCGTGCAGGGCGCGACCAAGAGTTGGTCAGCGGACTATATCGGGAGTTGGGTTTCAATCCACGCGCCCGTGCAGGGCGCGACGTTACTGAGATCAACGAAGAGCTGCAAAGGGTCGAGTTTCAATCCACGCGCCCGTGCAGGGCGCGACTCCTTTCCTTCTCGGGCATTCCAACGGATCACCGCAGTTTCAATCCACGCGCCCGTGCAGGGCGCGACCATCTGTGGGGATCTCTTGCACCGTGATCTCATTGTTTCAATCCACGCGCCCGTGCAGGGCGCGACCAGAGGTGGCTAATGCAGCGCGCACCTATAGCACCGTTTCAATCCACGCGCCCGTGCAGGGCGCGACATCTAATGGAGTTACAACAGTCGATACACAAGTTGTTTCAATCCACGCGCCCGTGCAGGGCGCGACGGATCAGGTTATGCGCGGTGCCTTGGGATTTGGGAGTTTCAATCCACGCGCCCGTGCAGGGCGCGACCTTGGGGATCCCTCATCTGCAATTTGAAAAAAGAGTTTCAATCCACGCGCCCGTGCAGGGCGCGACTTTGCATACCGGCTGCGCTGAATTTCACCGCATGGGTTTCAATCCACGCGCCCGTGCAGGGCGCGACTTCGTTTATTCGTGCTCGTACGGGGACGGGCTCGTTTCAATCCACGCGCCCGTGCAGGGCGCGACATGGCCCCTTTGCTTTGTGTGCGCACTGTGCAAGTTTCAATCCACG
>CAZOMM010000070.1:0-7548 GCA_964581165.1 uncultured Coriobacteriaceae bacterium | reverse complement strand
TGAGATGAGTCCAAAGGAAAAGGACGAAACATTTTTTGTAGTTTGGCTGATAAATCATGTTGCACGTGCGTGGAATATGACAACTGCCGATACTTATAGGCTTTTACAGAATGCCGATATAGTTAATGCTTATCTGTTTGAGCACTATGAGGTACTTCACACCATGGGGCAAGAGGCTCTAGTAGAGGATGTCACCATACTTGCTAAGAATAAGGGTTTGATTTCATGAAGCTCTACCATGGATCAAGTTTTAAAGTCACGCATCCAGATATAAGTTTTTCACGCATCAATTTAGATTTCGGTATCGGTTTTTACGCGACATCATACGTTGAGCAAGCTCGTAATTGGGCACTACGAAAATCCGGATTAGCTGGCACCCATGCATTTATAAATGAATACGATTTAAGCGAAGATCTATCCAAATTTCGCGTTCTTAAGTTTGAAGAGACCAACGAGGAGTGGGTTCAATTTGTTTGCAATTGCCGTCGGGGTGGTAATGAGTTTAGAAATTACGATCTAATTATTGGTGGAGTTGCTAACGATAAAGTTTTCTATGCTGTGGATATGTTTTATCAAGGACTTTGGGATATAAATATCACACTAAATGCTTTGCGTTTTTTTGATATTAACGATCAGTGGTGTTTTGTGACTCAAAACGCGATCGATGAGCTACTAAGCTACTGCGGCAGTTGGGAGGTGACTTCGTAGTGGAAGTCACGCAGGAAATGATCGATAAACTGGGTGATGTTAGAAAGATGCGCCTTGAGTACGAGATCATATGCGAACTGTCGGATCGACTTAATCTGTCTGCACAAGAAGCAACTGCCTACTATTACAACAGCAAACTAGCTCCCATGGTAGAAGAAAACCTTTATGGAGTTCGCTATGTACAAGCTTCGTATCTTGTAGACGAGTTGCTTGATGCTCAAAACAATACTGGCGGGGCCGATGCTGCTGATGGCCCCAATGGAGGTCAAACTGAAATTTCAAGGAAGATAGAAACCGCCGGAGGTGTTTGTTGTCAGGACATGCCTACGTAGCGATAGCGGGCTTTGTGATTTCCAAACATCTTGGCAATTTTCGAGGGAGGAAGCTCCTCGTAGCATTGATCAATTGTGCGCATGAGGGTAAGGTGCGCGTAATTCCAGAACGAATCAAGCTCTTCTTGCATGATGAACTTACCAGTGCGTCCAAAGTGATATCGAAGTCTACCGAAAACTCCCATCGCGTGATACTCGGCCAAAAAGTCTATTACGATCTCAGGCATGTCTCTGTCGCCTAACATCATGACAACGTCTTCGCGAAAGACCGGTAGATAAAGAGCAATTATGTAATCGAAAAGATTCAAATAAACTTCTTCGCTAAAGACCTTGTTGTAGTAGTCTCTGTTTTCTTCCCAGTGATAAGCCATCTGCTTAAAGAAGGCTCCCTCGTGGAAATCCTTGTTGCTTCCGATATTGCGGGCGTATATCGGCCAATCTTCGTATTTATCTTGCAGACTTTTATCAGGGTAGACGAGTGTCCATTCTGAAAACTTTGGCATATCGATCATGTTTTTCACATAATCTCTGAAGATCCAGATCATCATGTCACGAACATCATCAAAGTAGTTATAAAAGGTCTTGCGGTCTATCCCTAGGATACGAGCCAAGGCAGACACAGTTATGCGGGGCTTATCTTTTAGCTCTTTTGGTGGGTTTCCAACTATCTCCATAAACTGACGTGCGATCAGATGTTTTTTGTCCTCGTGGCTTCCAAGAGATCTCATTTTATGTGTCTCCTTGCGGGTCAAAAGCCGATTGGTAATTGGTAGTGACGGTCTGGTGGTGACGGTCAGAATTCAAGCGGCGCTCAGAATTCAAGTGACGAGTGTAATTCAGATTGTCACGAGTTAAGCAGGTTAATATATGACATATCCTCACCCTATAGCTTATTGAGAATCGTCAAGTCCGCACAAGGTGACAATTTTTTGATTGTGGGGTATTTGCCAAAACACCACTCTTCCAGATATAAGATTTGAGTCAAATGCATTCCACATAATGACCGAAAAAAGCCTATTTTTGTAAGATCTCCTCGAGATATTTATCTAGTAAAAAAGTCGTTTTACTACACGATCTTAAAAATTTCATAAATCAACATAATTTGATAAGTGGGGTGGCCAAATATCCCACAAGTTCAATTGTGCGATCTTTTGCAATTTTTAGATTTGTCTTCCAATGGCATCAACGGATTCCGAAGGGGAATCCAAATCAAGTCCACGATGTTCTAAGGAGGACACATGGCAGGAGGAACGTACGATTTTGTTGTGCTCGGAGGAGGGCATAACGGTCTCATCACCACCGCCTATCTCGCCAAAGCTGGATTTTCTGTTGTATGCCTTGAGGCAAACGAAGAATGTGGCGGCGGCACTCGCTCTGGCGAGGTGACGGCTCCAGGGTACATCTCAGATCTAGGTGGAATGGTGCATAACATGATTTCTGCTACTCCGATTGTTACAGAGGACGAGCTTGGACTCTTTTCCAAGTATGGTCTGGAGTATGCCCATGCGAAAGCTCTCTTTTGCTCCATCTTTCCCGATCAGACCAACTTTGTGATGGCTCACGATATGGATGAGTGCTGCAAGAACATGGCGAAGTTCTCTGAGAGGGATGCCAAAATTTATCCTGAGTATCACAAGTACATGACCCATATGATGGCTGTTGCAGGTATCGGATCTCAGTCTCCTGCACCTCCGTATGGTCCTATGCACAATGCTATGTACCAGAGTCCGGAAGGCAGAGAGTTCCAGCGCGTACTCAGTTCTTCTGCGCAGCAGATTGTTGAGGAGTGGTTCGAGTCCGAGCAGATTCGCGTCACCTTTACCCGCTGGTGCACCGAGATGATGATCGACCCCCGCGCAATCGGCACAGCCACGCTGCTTTACTTTACCGGACGTGTTCACAAAGAGGGTTATGCACCACCATTTCCAAAGGGCGGATCTCAAAAGTTCGTCAACGCTCTTATTTCTTGTTGTAAAGATTACGGTGCAGAGGTTCTTACTGAGCAATGGGTTGACGGCTTTACCCTCTCCGATGGCGAGATCAAAAGCGTTCGCACCAAGGCAGGCGACGAATTCATTGCTACAAATGCTGTCTGCTCAACTATCAACATCAAGCATGTTTATCAGATGCTTGGTGATGATGCACCTGCTGAAGAAGCCAAGATGGTCAAGAAGCTAAAGCACGCTGACTTTGGCGCCCTTAACCAGTCGTTTGCTCTCAAGAAGGTTCCTGAGTTTAAGACCGGATCTGAGGTTCTTGATGCATACTGCATTGAGTTTGCTCCAGAGGAGAAGGAGTACCTAGAAATTTTCTCCAAGTACACCCTTGGTGAGTTCAACCCGACTCTTCCGCTCGTCACAATTCCGTCGATTTACGATGAGACCCGTTGCCCAGAGGGCCACAGCGTTGTGAATCTGTATTGCTATGCACCTTACAACCTATATGGCGACCCCAAGAACTGGGAGGAGTATGGCGATCAGCTAAAGAAGGATGTTTGGAACTTCTTTAAGGATCAGACCACAAACATCACCGATGACGACATCGTGGGTTCATGGGGTCTTACACCGCTCGAGTACGAGGAATGGAACCCTGCGTTTATCCATGGGGATATAGGAATGATTGGCCTGCAGCCCAGCCAGATGTACGATCTGCGCCCCTTCCCTGGACGTGGTCATGAGTATCACGGTGATATCGACAACCTCTATTTCCTTGGATGCTGCGGACATCCTGGCGGAGGAATCGCTGCTGGTGCGCGTGCTGGTGTTCAGAAGGTTCTAGAGGACTATGGCATCAATTTCAACGACATCAGAAAGAACTAAAAACATCTACAAGTAGCTGATAGACAGGGAGCCGGCCGTTCAAATCGCGATCGCGATGTGATGTTGTTCACTAGCGGCCGGCACTCAATAGGAGAGTGAACAGTGCCTAAGCCACCAAAGCCAAAATCTCTCGACATGCTCACAGAAGATGGCAGCCCAATGGTCGAGATTTACAAGATGGAATGTATGGACAATGGGGATCTTATTATCGATCTGAAGGCCCTTGGAAGCATGCGTATGAATGCAAAGATGACTCCTGAGGGAATTGCTCAGGGATGGCCTGTGATTAAAGCAAACAAAAAAGCCATCTTTAAGTTCGCCAAAAAAATACCTGCTGCCTTGCGTGCTCAAAAGCGCAAAGACAAAGAAGCGGCTGCGGTGGCTTCCAAGAACTAAAGGTTCCAAATCTAAGTTGCGCGTATACGGTGCAGACTCCTGTTGATTTGAAGATTTTTCTGTCAATTCGAAGGTCTCTGTCAATGTCAAGCCAAAAGCGTTGTAGCGCTCTGGGTTACAGCTAATGCCGTTTGAGGCTTAAGGCATCCATTTGTTTGCAAAAGGGGGTTATTCGTGAAGGATTTCTCCGTAAAAAAGTTTATCTATCTCATTATTTCAATCGTGGTCGGTGTTGTTGTTGCCAATATTCCTCCCTTTGAGGGCCTAGACACGATAGGGATGACATACATCGGTATATTCGTTGCTATGTTGGTGGCGCTTATCTCGAATTGCTTACCCACTTGGGCGACGGTGTTTGGCGCTATGGCACTCATGGTTGCCTTTGGGATAGGATCGGTAGCTGAGGTATTCAGCTCCTTCGGAGGAAGTATCGTCTGGCTGATGATCGCTGTGTTCTCCTTTGCTACAGGACTTCAAAACAGCGGTCTTATGACACGTTTAGCACTAAAAATGCTGACGATCTTCCCGAAAAATTACTTCGGGCAGATTCTCAGTCTCATGCTTGCTGGTTTGGTGGTCAGCCCGCTGATTCCATCCAACAACGCTAAGAGCAATCTGTTGGTGCCGGTTGCAACGGAGATGACTCAGCAGGTTGGATACGAAAAGCGCAGCAAGGCTGCTTTGGGACATTTGACTGCAGTTTTTATACCGCCCTACATCGGTAGTCATGCGTTTTTAACTGGGTCAGTCAACGTGGCTTATATGCTTGGCGTAATAGGCCTTTCATTTTCTTGGTTGGGATATCTTTCTATGACCTGGCTTTGGTTGGTCATACTTTTAGTGGGAACCTTTATCTTTTGTATGACTTACTGTAAGCCCGCAGAAAAGCTTAATATTCCCGAAGGTTACTTTGAGGACAAACTCAAAGAACTTGGAAAGATCAAAAAAGAAGAGTGGATTGCACTTGTCATCGTCATAGTCTGCTTGGTTTTTTGGATCGGCAATTTCTTTGATGCTGGCATGGTTGCCCTACTTGGTTCTGTTGCATTCTGTGCCTTTGGAATCCTTGCTACCAAAGACTTCACCAGCCGCATTCCGTGGTCTTTGATAATGTTTATCGGTGCCCTTATAAGCATCGCTGGCTTTATGGATACCACCGGTGTTAGCACTTGGCTTGCAAGTGTACTCGGCCCGATTTTGAGCCCGGTTGTTAGCAGCGTCTGGGTTTTCGTTCCTGTTTTGCTCGTTATTACCTGGATTTTGCGTGCATTCATTCCTGCACAGGGTGTTGTTTTGGTGCTTTTGTATTCATTTTTTGGCCCTCTTCTACCCGATGCCGGGATCTCTCTGTTTGTCTTTGGTTTTGTCGAGTATGTCGGCGGCAACATCTGGTTCAACAGTTACATGAATCCGTTTGTGCTCGGAGCGCTTGGAATGGCAGGCAACGAGTATGTGACTATCAAAGAATTTAAGAAGTCGGCTATCGCCTATGGAGTTATCGAACTCGTAGCGGTGATGGTCAGTATCCCGTTGTGGATGGGACTTGGACTTTGCTGAGGCTTTAAGGTCTTTTCAAACTATCCACCCCTCTCTCTTTTGGGATGGAGTTTTTGCTCCCATTTTGGTGCCGTCGATTGCTTGGCGGCACCAAAATGCCCTTCATCAAAATGCTTTTACTAAAACCTGCGAATTCAGTTAGGAGTTCATAATGAGTTTGCCGCTCATCATGCTCGTGGGATATATAGCGGTGACGGTCGCAATTAGCGTGGTGGTTGCCACTCGCAACAAAGGATCATCGGCACAGTTTTTAACGGCCGAGGGCGGACTGAAATGGTACTTGATTATCCCTCTTCTATTTGCAGAGATGATGGCTGGAGCAGCCACGATAGGAAAGGCGGCCACAGGATACACCACAGGCATCTCAGCTGTGTGGGTCAACTGGGGCATGGCAATAGGAATTATCTTCTTCATAGTCTGTGGTGCGCGCTTTTACAGGGCCATGCATAGAAAGTATGGAATCCTTTCTGTCCCAGAAGCTTTTAGGTTCATGTTTGATGAACGATGTCGTATGGTTATGCTAATCATCATCGTTGTTGTCTACTGCTTTCTCTATTCGTCTCAGCCAATTTCGGCTGCTTCTCTGATTGCCCCGATGATCAATGTGGATTCCACAATAGTTACATGGGTGGTCTCTGCGATCTTTATTGTGGTAACTCTTTTGGGTGGCATGAAGGGACTTGCCATTATGAATCTAGTTCATATGGCTGTAATGTACATAGGTTTGATATGGGTTACCGTTGGTGGCTTTGAGATGATAGGTGGAGTTGGAGTACTAATCGAAAGCCTGCCAGCGAGCTATTTTGACCTATTTAGCCCAGATTTGGGGACAACCTTGGCTAATGCATTAGCAACAGCGATTAGTTTTCTTACTGCAGCTACTATGGTTACTGCTGGAATCTCCTCTAAATCACCCAGGGATATGACCATTGGTTCTTGGGGAGCTGCCGCAATCATTATTCCTTTTGCGGTACTTCCTGCATTGGTGGGAATGTGCGCTGTTATTGCCCTTCCCGGTATAGACTCGAACGCAGCGCTCTTTTCGATGGCCAGTGCCCAAGGTGATGTTGTGTCAGGAATAGTTAGTATGTCGATTTCTGCAGCGATCTGGTCATCAGCACCTGCTGCACTACTCTTTTGTGCAAACACTCTCACACAAGACTTTCTCAACGTTTTTAGGCCCAAATCTTCCGAGCGTACAAAAAGCCTCTTTTCCAAAGGATGCATCGTTGTCTTAGGCATCGTGGCAACTTGGCTTGGTTTAAATGCTGAGTCAATTCTCGATCAACTCTACGCAGGATTTCAGATTCGATCTGTTGTTACGATTACACTTTTAGTTGCTATGATCTGGCCGCGCGTTTCGGCCACTGCAGCCTTTTGGTCAATGATAGGGGGAGGCATATTGGCCGCCGTTTGGCATTTTGCTGGCAGCCCTCTTGGAGTGGCTCCTCTATGGCCAGCATGTATCGTTACATTTGTGATCTTGGTGATACTGACTTTGCTTAGCAGAGATAGGATATCTCTTGGCTATCAGCGTTATTTGGATGCGAAAAACCTTCTTAAAGAGCTTGAGGGTAGGGCTGCCAAATAAGGGAAGGCATCTTAACTGTGCCGATGCTGCTGATGGCACCAACAATGCTGGCGGTGCTGATGGTACTGACGGTGTTGGCGGTGTTGGTGAGAATGACGGTGTCAACAATGCTGATAATCCTGATGCTGCTAACGGGAACGTAGAT
>CAZOMM010000069.1:0-7931 GCA_964581165.1 uncultured Coriobacteriaceae bacterium | reverse complement strand
ATTATCGAAACCTTAACTCCACTGATTTCTTCAATTCGCTTTACATAAGCACGAGCTGCCTTGGGAAGTTCCTCAAAATTACGTAAACCGATGGTATCTTCACACCAACCCGGCAGCTCTTCGTAAATAGGAACAGCCCTAGCAAAGTCTGCCAAATTGTCCGGGAGATTTTCTACTCGCTTGCCATCGATTTCGTATGCAACGCAGATCTTGATAATTGGCAAGCTATCTAAAACATCGAGCTTTGTAAGGCAAATGTCTGTAAGTCCGTTGATCCTAGCAGAGTACTTTGCAATAACGCCGTCAAACCATCCGCAACGTCTCTTGCGCCCTGTGGTAACCCCAAATTCAGCGCCCATTCGAGAAAGCACATCTCCAACCTCGTCCTCTAGCTCGGTCGGGAAGGGTCCAGCTCCAACTCTTGTAAGATAGGCCTTAGAAATTCCTAGCACCCTGTTTATCCATTTGGTTCCAATGCCTGCGCCTGTGCTTGCCCCACCAGCAGTTGTAGAAGAGGAAGTTACAAACGGATAGGTTCCATGGTCGATATCCAAAAGGGCTCCTTGTGCACCCTCAAAAAAGACGCTCTTGCCAGCCTCGAGTGCATCGTTTAGCAAGGCGACCGTGTCTACGATTCTGCCCTCAAGACGCTTGGCATATCCCAGATATTCCTCATAAAGCTCATCCAGATCATAGGTAGCTAGGCCATAAACAGAATCAAGCAGCTCATTTTTACTGGCCACGGCGGCTTCTAGGCGCTCGCGAAAATACTCAGGATTGCGAAGATCTCCCATTCGCATGCCACTTCGGCCTACCTTGTCTTGGTAGGCAGGACCTATGCCTCTTTTGGTGGTTCCAATTTTTTGGCTTCCTAGATTCTTTTCGACTGCTCCATCTAAGTCGACGTGCCAAGGCATGATCATCTGAGCATGTGACGATATAAGCAGATTGTTTGTGGAAACGCCTGATTCTTCTAGCTGATCGATCTCTCCAAGCAAAACTCTAGGATCAACAACACAGCCATTGCCTACAACAGAAACTACATTGTCATAGAGCACTCCCGAGGGTATTAGATGCAAAGCAAGGTGAGTATCGCCGTGAATTATCGTATGACCGGCGTTATTTCCGCCCTGGAATCTGACCACGTAATCGTAGTCACCTGCAAGTAGATCGGTGATCTTGCCCTTACCTTCGTCGCCCCACTGGGCTCCAACCAAAACCGTAGCTGACATGCATTAATCCTATCTGCTCACTTAGAGAGGTCTCTTACCAATCTCAACTGTAAACCTAATGGTTCCTAGTTCCGATATATACAAAAGTTTGTGCCTCGGCGGTGCTTCCACTCTGCAATTCTATTGCTGTTCCATCGCTATGCAGACATTTAAATGACAAGCTGCTCAAAAGACTCAATCGAAAAGTCGGCAAGCTGTCTAACTTGCTCTGAATTTTGATGATCGCCTCGATCGAGCACTGCTCCAGTAGACATCCCAGCTCTTTGAGCGCTGATAATACCTTGTGCCACGTCCTCAAAAACAAGACAATCGCTCGGATTAGCCAAAACCTTTTCTGCGGCCAAAAAATAAACATCACTTTGGCTTTTACCACACCCACAATCATCGCAAAGGGCAATGGCATCAAACATATCTTGTATCTTGTTTGCCTCTAACGATGCATTAAGAAGCGAGGCCGAAAGCGATGTGGCTATAGCTATGGATACGCCCCTATCCTTTAGCAAATTCAGATAGTTTTTCACACCCGGCTTGCACAAAACGTTTTCTGAATATTCCCGCAGAGCCATTCGCTCAAACTCAACCAATACCTGATCTACCGTCATATTGTTGTCAAGCCTGTCGCAAAAATACTTTGCGGTTTCTTCAAAACTTAGATATGCAATTTCTTCTTCATAACCCTCTGGCAATAAAAGCTCATAGCGTTTGCAAAAATCAATGTCTATATGTTCCCAAACCCACATGGAATCAACCAAAGTGCCGTCGTAGTCAAAAATCACAGCCGAAAAATCGCAGTTTACCAGCCCAAACGCTTCAAGCTCGCTAAAATGCTTGCATTTTGAATCTCTAAGAGTTGATCTGTTCGAAAAGGTCATCTTGGGTGTCCTTTGCTAGTTTTTCTTCATGGGTCTGTACGAAACAATGCCTTGGGGTGCCAACATTTTCAGCAAAGCTGGCATAAACCATTTCTAAACCGAATCTAAACAATATCTAAATTTGTACGAACCTAGTTCTAAATAAACTTTAATTCCCTTAAGAGGTGCATCCAAACCATTGGTAAACGAAAAATAAAAATTTTCTATCTTGTGGATAACCTTTTTCCAAACTTATACCCAAGCTGTGAAAAGTGTGAGTAACTATCAAAGCGCGCTTAAACGCGTTGAGTCTTTTCACAAGGACGTGGTCTTAGTTGTCGACTTACAGTGATCAACTAATATTCAAGAATTTTGAGTCCCAAAAAGGGGACTAATCTACTTGCTTTATTTTGATATTATGGCCCCCGTTCCAAAACGAAAGGCTGGTAATAAATGGCTTACGGGGCTAGTGCAGTAGCATATAAAACATCTTCCCAAAGCAACATCGATAGCTACCGAGATAGGATAATTCCCCAAAATATAGAGGCAGAAAAGGCAGTCTTGGCCGCGATGATTCTTGATCCCGAGGTCTTAGACGAAGCTTTTCTAACCGTAAGTACTGACTCCTTTTACAGGCCTTCGCATCAAAAGATATATGAAGCCATTTATCAAATACATTCTGTTGGCTCGCCTGTAGACCAGCTGAGCGTTGCAGCCAAGCTTGAATCAAATGGAGAGCTTGAGTCTGTGGGAGGAAAGGCTTACATCATAGAGATTGCCAATAACTCCTTTGCCTTAGCAAACTGGCGCTACCATGCCAAAATCATCAATGAACACAGGTTGCGCAGAGAGCTAATACAAGCTGCCACAAGAATAAGCGCTCTGGGATACGATGCTCCACAAGATTCTGAGGGAATAGTCGAAGAAGCAGAAAAGCTCATCTTTAATGTCACCGACAAGGAGGTCTCTTCCTCCTTTAGGCTCATCTCAGATCTGATGAAAGAATCTTTAGCAAGAATGAATGAGCTTGCTAAAGACAAAAGACGCATCCAAGGTGTACCTACTGGTTTTGAGAGCATCGATCGGATACTTTCTGGTATGCGTGGCGGAGATTTGCTTGTTCTTGCAGCCAGGCCTGGTGTAGGTAAGACATCCTTTGCTCTTAATGTTGGAATCAACGCTGCTAAGCAGGGGACAGCCGTTGCATTCTTCTCCCTAGAAATGCCTTCGCAGCAGCTTATCGAGAGAATCATGTGCACCGAGGCTCGGGTGGGACTCAAAAAAATGAGAAGTGCCGGCCTAACAGCAGCCGACTGGCAACAATTGGTAAGAGCTTGCTCCACCTTGGGAAAGCTTAATTTTTCTATTGATGATTCTTCGGCCTTATCAATCATGGAGCTTAGGGCCAAAGCTCGTCGTCAGCTTCATGGTGTTGAAGAAGGTCTGATAATTGTTGACTATCTGCAATTAATGGAATCTCATGGAGGATATAGAGACAGGCATTTGGAAGTGGCCGAATTTTCTCGTGGTCTTAAGGTGCTCGCAAAAGAACTCAATGTCCCTATTGTTGCCCTGTCTCAGCTAAGCAGAAGTGTTGAAAGTCGCGAAAGCAAGCGCCCACAGCTTTCGGATCTAAGAGAGTCTGGATCCATTGAGCAAGATGCCGACGTTGTCATGTTTATAGATAGATCCATGAATGAAGAAGAGGCAGAAAAAGCTAGTCGCCCAGATGCAGGGGTTGCAAGAATCATCATCGAAAAACACCGGAACGGTCCAACAGGCGTGGCAGAGCTTGCATACAACGGGGAGTTCACTCGCTTTGACGAACTCTATAGAGGCCCCGACGAATAGAGAGGCAGAACTGGCAAGCTGGCAAGCTGGCAAGCTGGCAAGCTGGCAAGCTGGCAAGTAAAAGCAAAGCACTTGTCGGCCCCAAAGCACTGAAGCCTTACAAATAATCCACAGTCCTACCAAAGACAGCTATAGCTCTTACAAATAAGTGCTATAGCCAAAAAGGGGCCTATAGCCCACAAATAAACCCGCGATCCTACAAGAAACAACTCAAATGTCCCTTGTAGAAAAGCGGGTTTTAAGTTTTCTCTATGTTAGCCAAGGTTGACGATTCCTAGGTGAGTGTACGCAATATACAGCGGACTCGCAGCTAAGGTTAAAGACACCAATGTCAGCACACTAGGTGCGTGTGCAGAAGCATTAACCTCACGTCAACGATGGTTTAACCTAGGAGAGTTTTCAAAGGCTAGTCTTCTGTTGCTGCTTCATCAGTTGTGGCCGCTTCAGCAGTTGCAGCCGCTTCGTCAGCTTCATCAGCTTTATCGGCTTCTTCTTTTTCGGCAGCAAGCTCAGCTGCAAGCATCTCTTCGCTCTTAACCGAAATGACAAGCTCTGCCTTCACATCACGATAAATCGAAACGGTGGCTGAATGATCACCAGCTGTTTTAATGGGCTTACGAACATCCACCTTTTTACGATCAATCTCAATGTTTAGCTGGTCTTTAATTGCCTCGGCAATAATAGCTGAGGTAATCGATCCAAAAAGCTGACCGTCCTCGCCAACCTTGGCTGCGATAGTTAATGTCTGACCATCGAGGGCCTTTTGAACATCATCTGCAGTTTCAAGACGTGAGGCCTCGCGCTTTTTAATGTTATGCATACGCTGCTCGAGCTGCTTGAGATTACCCTTGGTGGCCTTAATGGCAATCCCCTGGGGCAGCAGATAATTGTCTGCGAAGCCTTGGGCTACGTCGATTACGTCGCCCTCGCCTCCCTTGCCCTTCAGCTCCTGCAAAAGAATTACTTTCATAATTGTTCTCCTTGAGCTGAACTAATCTACGAGCGTCTCTTGCGATCTCCGCGCCCATTAACCACTGGTACCGCATAGGGTACCAAGGCCATAAAGCGAGCACGTTTGACCGCGTTAGCAAGGTCGTGCTGATGCTGTTTGCATGTTCCGGTAACTCTGCGAGGCTTAATCTTGCCACGGTCGGTCATGAACTTGCGTAACACGTTGACATCTTTATAGTCAATCGCAGGAGCATCTGCCTTGCAAAACTGGCAGTATTTGCGCCTGGGTTGACGGTTATAGTCTGACACTTTCCCTCCTCCACAATACATCGATAAGCATTTTGTGGTTTTGTTTTTGGTTCTTAAAGTATCAAGCAGGGCTAAAAGGGGATCTCTTCGTCATAAACAGAGAGGTCTGGAGCTGCAGGTATTTGGCTCTCGCGCTGCAACGGAGCCTGCGGCTCTGTATTGGAGCTGCGGTAACTCATGAACTCTATCTCGTCCACAATTACCTCTAGCTTTGAGCGCTTTTGACCATCTCGCTCCCACTGGCTCCAACGAAGCTTTCCCTCGATTGCAACCTTGGTTCCCTTTGTGAGGTATCTGGATATCCCTTCGGCACGTGCACCAAACATGGTGCAGTCCACAAAGTTTGGATAATCCTCCCAATCCCCAGTTTGAGGATTACGCCTGCGATCGTTTACTGCAACACCAAAGCCTAGTACAGATGTTCCACTAGAAGTAGAACGAAGTTCTGGATCGCGAGTAAGGTTTCCACTGATCACAACCCTATTGATGCTCATTATTTATCCTGCTTTCTCCAAATAGTTCTGTCTACTCGTTAGCGATCTTGATCGTACATTGCCTGTCTTAATTGTTGTCAGCTTCGCGGCCAACAATCATGTAACGAATAACTCGATCGTTGATACGTAGCAGCCTGTCAATCTCGGAGATAGACTCTGGATTCGCTTGGAAATTTACGAGAAGATACTCGCCCTCGTTAAGATCCTGGACCTCATAGGCCAGCTTGCGCTTGCCCCACTCGTCAACCGATTCAATAGATCCCGCATTAATAGTGATTATTTCGGACACCCTAGCAGTGACTGCAGCACGCTCGTCCTCGTCTAAAGTAGGGCTGACAAAATACAACAACTCATATGCCCTCATATGTTCACCTCCTCTGGACTAAACGGCCCTAGCTCCATCACTAGGGCAGGAAAGTAGCCCGTAAAGGCTACCACCACCTCCAAATTAGCGTTCCACTAAAAACCACGGGAGGACATTATCTTCTGTTGAGCGAATCCTGATACCTAATCGTCTATCTTTGCGTCCTGACCCCAAAAGTTGATATAGAGCAATTGCACATCCTGCTAATGCAAGAACTGCAGCACCTGAATAGCCAATATCACCCAAAGTAGAAGTAATGCCAGACAGTAAAGCACTAGGCAGCAAGGCAGATTCGCCTTCCATTAAAGAATCACTGTCTTCGTTATTCTGCAAAATCAAGCCAGAGACACCTGTGGCAATTAGATCACCAGAGCTTATTGTTCCAAGCTGTGCTTCCTGCGATGCGTCTATACTTTCTTCTGTCTCCAACGAAAAACTGCTCTGCGCAGCAGAACCCCAGATTGACTCGGCTGTATCCCAAGCTTCAGCAATCTCGCTTGATGTTTGAACAGAAGCCGTATCGTTGGCAGCAGAAGTCTGGGTCACAGCATTGTTTTCTGAAGACTGGGCATTGCTGATGTCTGTATTAGTAATGCCTGTAAACAAAACGGAAGGGTCAACATAGGTAGAACCTTCTCTTAAACTCACATGGAGATGAACTGCTGAACTTGATTTATCTCCAGTTGCAGCCAAAAGGCCTAGACTGTCTCCTACAGAAACACTATCGCCTTCTTTGACCGCAATTGATTCAAGAGGCATTACGCTTATCTTTTTATCGTCCCCAATGTCAATTGTCACCGCCAAGGTTGTTGGAGATCCTGGAATTTCTGAAGAGGGGACCGAGCCAGCAAAAGAAATAGTCCCGCTTTTTGGTGCAGTAATAGATGTTCCGGTCTGCAACGACACATCCATCCCACTATGGCGCGAATTGTTGCCTAATTCCGAAACATATGTATCGCCAAAAGCCAGAATCACGTCTGGATTGTTCCAAATGTTTGCCGCATAAACATTTGTGACATTTATGAGCATAAAAGCGAAGGAGAGGAGTATAGTTATCAGCGGTTTTGAAATTGTTTGCAGCACGGGTGTTGTGACATCGGTTGTTTCCCGTCGGCTCACTTTTAGATTTACTCCCTTGCTTTTAGGATTTAGCAATATGGGTTCGTGGGACTTGTCTAAAAGAACGGGACATACAACGTCCGACTTCCATTGTCTTGCGTCTTTTTCTTCGATTGCCATGGGATGGTATTTGGATTCGTTCGGATGCGCCAGAGAACAGCTCGTCGCCAACCTTGTCACTTTTACACCCGTTGGCTTCAATCTCATCTTTGCCTCCTCTCATTCGCCGGCTCTAATATGGTTTCATAACTTTCTAAACAACCAACCCCCACAGTTTCAAAGCAAATTCAACCCCTGACCTGGCTTTTTCCTAAACATGAGCCAAATGCAATTCAAGCCTTTTCTAACCCGGATCTATCCCTCTTCTAAACAAAACTCAACGCAAATCTAAACAGGATCTAAACCAAGTCCAAATACAAACCAACAAATAATTAACCCTGCTCAAAATCCACCTAAACAAAATCTAAATAGGATTTAAACTCACCATTGACGCGATCTTTAGATAGGCGCGGAAACCACGCTAGACCAGGGCAGTTAACGCTTACACTCCCCGCTCCACAAAATACGCTTTTATTTGCGTGAAAGCGCTTGCATTTAAAACCAAACCTGAAAACTACAGCGAAAGTCAGGTCGTACAATTTTTGATATGTAGTATCCTACTTATATAACGTATATATACTGTGTGTATAAATTGGAAGTTAATGATATTTGAGTACGACCCAACCAAAAGCGCTTCGAACAAAATCAAACATGGTATTGA
>CAZOMM010000068.1:1173-8077 GCA_964581165.1 uncultured Coriobacteriaceae bacterium | reverse complement strand
CGCTTGTATCTGAACTGGAATGGCTTCTGGGCGAGGATTTCTCCGAGCTGTCCGTAATCGACGACGAGACGGTCATAACAGAAGAGGGAACAATTATGACCGACGAGCTGTCCGCAACAAACAACACTTATACAAACAATATCTATACAGAGCCAAGAAGACTACACCACGGGCATTGCGGCTTTACGCAAATCGCCTACGGCTGCAACTCTTACCTAGGTTCAGAATCAAAGCAGGCGTGGTAATAGCCCCTGACCATCTTCTCAATTACATAACGCAAGGGATTGCACTCCTGATAAGGCTCCTGATCAATACGCAAGCAACCACCTTGGCAAAGAGGCAGCACGCGGCATGTTCTGCATCGTTGGTTGTCAAGCGGGTTGTGGCTGCCATACCAAGCGATCATATCCCAGCGAATATTACGTGTCTCTGGCGGCTCGCAGATGTTGAAGAGAATCTTGGCGTCATCCCCAATTGCACAACCACAGTTATAGGCGTTCCCAAGCTCATCTATCGCATAACCCCTGTCCATAGAGGCACTGCAATGCAAATGCAGGGGGGCCAATGCCTTCTCATATTCTTCACGACCTGGATCCGATTGCAAAAAGACACGATAGGTCGCATCGGCAAAATCCTCAGGAGCCAGTGGTTTTACATCGGCAGCGCCGGGAACCTCACGCCCTAGTTTGGACATGTCCTGCAATGGTTTGACCCTTATTCCAAGGTTTTCATGATGGGCCATTTTTTCGGTGATTTTAAGGCAACTCTCGACATTTCCTTGTTCGAGAATGCAGCGAAAGTCAACGCAGATGCCCTTTGATGTCATGCCCTCTACATTTTGCATGATCGTATCAAAAGTGCTGTTGCCTTCTTTGTTGACCCTTCGCTTGTCATGCAGCTCTTTTTCTCCATCGATGGTTGTCATCACAGACCATATATGGCAATCAACAAGACGCTGCTGTGTGTCCTCATCTGCAAGTGATGTGTTCGAAATGACAGATGCTACATATTCAACACCATGAGACTTGCAAAATTCATCAAAACGCTTGGTCAGGGCCTCGATTATGTCCATGCGCAAAAGAGGCTCTCCACCATACCAGACAATCTTAAGCTCCTTAAACGGGCGATTGCTGTACTGCTCGTTGATAAATGCTAGCAAGGCATCTTGAACCTCTTGTGACATACGTCCCTCTCGCTTGTTTTTCTCAAAGCAATAGGGACAGTTAAAGTTACAGCCCATTGTGGGAGCCACGTACAACTCAAAAACCGTATCGTCAAAACGATACTTCTCAAACTGATAGCGCATAAAATCAGCTTCGCGCTCTGAGTCTCCCATCGACAATCCATTTTCGATCAGCATGTTCAAAAAGTCTGCAAGCTCGCCCTGCTTGACCTCATCGCATGCAAGCAATCTGTCATAAAGCTCTTTCTCATGAGAATCTAAGACCGCAATGGCACTTGTTCTTGTATTAAAGATCACGGTCTCATCGCCATCTTTTACCAAGACGTTGTAATAAGAGGGGTTCATCCTTGCTCCTTTTCCTCTGTCAGAAGAGCTTTGTAGTAATCGAGAACCAGATCCTCGATGCACTCCTTGATGTCATGACAAGCGTCCCCACCTTTCAAACGGGTGGAGGCACAACCTCCCTGGCAAATGGGCAGGATTCGACACGATCTGCATTTGGGATCATCCATTGGGTCTAAACTTGCAAAAGCCAAGAAGGGTTCTAGGTGAAGAGGGCCCTCTTGCCAGCCAGCGACATTGCAGATGATTTTGTCGGCATAGTCCATATCTTCCATGCAGGCATATATGTCGCCGATCTCATCTATGAAAAAGCTCCTGTTCACATAGGCAGCACAATAGAGCCGTATTGGTTTAATCACCTCGGCATAAGCTTTTGCATCAAGGTTTTGTGCGCGATGAAACTCGAGATATTTATCGCCAAAGTCCTTGCGCTCATAGAGCTTCATCGGGGTATCTTTGCCATCGTTTAAAGGTATGAAATCCTTACCAAATGGAAAAGCCCTGGTAAGACGTGTAACAAGCTCCCCTTTGCAGTACTCGCAGCCATTTTGAGTACAGGACTCTTGCTCAGCTCGATAATCGGCGCACATCTTCGAGACAAGCTCGCAGCAACCATCAAAATTGTTTTCGTTAACAACAAAATTAACGTGAACCAAAAGCCCTGCATCTCGCATGTGATCTATGTTTTGCATCAACGTGTCGAATCGAGGACGTCCGTCGCAGGCGCTTCGCTGATAGTCTTGCATAGCCCCATTACCGCTAATCGTTGGCATTAGGCTCACAAAACCACATTTGACAAGACGCTCGCACATTCTTTCATCTGCCAGAGAGCCATTTGTAAGCGCATGGGCGAGATATTCGATCCCATTTTCTGCGCAAAAATCCATCATCTTCGCGCTAAGACGCTCGATAACATCGATGGCTAAAAGCGGTTCTCCCCCATACCAGATTATCTTGAGTTTTTGAAAGGGACTTTCGTTGTAGTTGTACTCAATAAAATCGAGTACCGCATCCTGGGTTTCCTCTGACATCTTTCCTGGACGCTTGAGTATGTAGCAGTAATTGCAATCGAAATTGCATTCACGTGTAGGGCTTATTGTTAATTCAAAGACAGTGGAACCATTGCGATAAAAATGCTGCTCGTACTTGAGATAATCTGCCTGAGTTTCTGGATCTTCAACCAAAAAGCCCTCTTGAGCCAACGAGTTGACCAAGGGGTTGTCGTCTGGATACGAGTCTATGTTTGATAGCGCCTGAGCTTCTTCAGAAGAAAGCTCGACTATAGCCCTACTTCGTGTGTTATAGAGAACGGTCGAGCCATCCTTCAAGGGCACGCTAACGTTGTAGTAAGACTGCTTCATTGAATTAATTGGCTACTTGTTAAATATAAAAGGGGTCAAATAGCAGCGAATACTCGCTCTTTTTTAACCCCTTTAAAACTATTTATTTTGCGTCTTTGTCAGACTTATCAAGCTTGGCGGGCTCTATTCGATCTTTAGGCTCCACTGCTCCACCGCAGAGCTTGAACTCATACTGTCCCGGATAGAGATCCTGATACGTCTCTTCCTTCCCTTTTTTAATGATCCTCATCTTTACTCCGTTCTAACCTGGCTAGTTTCAATCGATCATCTACTAAAGTGAAATAAAAGTAGAATTGTTTCTCCCCCGATAAAAACTTAAAACCGCATTTTGATAAATCCCATACGCAAAAGATCGTATTGGGTTTTAACAGGGGAAAACCAAAGCGCGATCCCAGTCGACTTTGACTCTGATTGTTTGCCCAACATTAATGCCAGCGTCTTTTGGGGCGCTGAGTCTCAAGTTAAAGTCGCCCTTGATGAGACTAAGCGCAATCTCACTTCCCTGATATCGAACAGATTCAACCTCGAATTCCTCGCCGTTTTCATCGATGGAAACAATGTCCTTGCGAACTATTGCAAGAGCAGATCCTGAAGCTGCTGTGGTTTTAAAGCTGATCTCGCCAGCAGTAAACCTTCCGTCCTTAATCTCTCCTTTTAAGGTATCCCCGTCTGCAAAATAAAGAGCAATCTCCAAAGAAGCGGGCTGTTCATACACTTCACGTGGAGTGCCCACCTGCTCAATGCGCCCAGAATCCATTACAGCAATACGATCCGATAATGAGAGCGCCTCATGCTGATCGTGAGTAACCATAACGGTTGTAATACCCATGCTGTCGTGGATGCTCTTTACAAGATTTCTCATGTCGTCTCTAAGATTTTCATCCAAGGCCGAGAACGGTTCGTCTAAGAGCAAGACTTTGGGTTCTGCTGCCAAAGCGCGAGCGAGTGCGACTCTTTGCTGTTGTCCGCCAGATAATTCGTGGACTCGTCGCTCCCCATAGTTCGGAAGTTGAACCATATCGAGATACTTTTCGGCAACCTGAGCTCTCTGTGCCTTCTTTATCCCTTTGTTTCTAAGCGAAAAAGCAACGTTTTCGGCGACGTTCATATTTGTGAAGAGTCTTTTGTCCTGAAACATAACTACCATTCCACGCTTTTGTGGAGGCTTGGAACAAATAGACTCGCCTTCAAGCTGTATGTCCCCCGAATCCTCTTGGACAAGCCCAGCCATGGTTTTTAAAAGAGTGGTTTTCCCACAGCCAGAAGAGCCAAGCAGGGAGAAAAACTCTCCTGTCTGTATCTCTAGACTCACATTGTTAAGAATTTGCTTTCCTCCAAGCGAGACTTTTAATTCACTGATATTCAGGCTCATATAAACAGACCTCTCAATTCCAGATTTAAACGAGATAACGGCTTCGTTTGCGTAGGATTCGATTGCCTATTGCCTCAAAGCCCAAGAAGACAGCGAACGAAACGATCAGATAAGCAACCGTATAAGCTGCGGTGATATTTGTGTCCCCACCCGAAATCATTGGAACCAAAATGGTGGCAAAGGTGTTTACCTGTCCCCCACCAATCAAAAAAGTAAGGAAGTAGTCGCCAAGAGAAACAGTGGAGATCATGCATGCCGCTGCAATCATCGTTGGCAGCAGGGGATGAAATGCTATTTGAAAAAATGCCTTAAATCGCGACGATCCAAGAACTACTGCCTGCTCTGTCAGCGAATCTCCCATCATACGAGTGGCATTGGTCATCATGCGCACAGCAAACGGCATACTGCTGATAAGCTGCACCAAGATCACGCCCAACACAGTATTGTTTAAACCCATGCGAATAAAGAGCACATGAACACCAATTCCAAATACGACAGATGGAACAATGACTGGCATATAGACAAAAAAATCGAGCAATTGCTTGCCTTTAAATTCGTAGAAAGCAAGAGCCTGGGCTGCGAGAGTGGCGATAGCAACTCCTGCAACGCAAACTACCAAGCAGATGATCAAACTTGATCCAAGGGCTGGGAGAAAACCTGTGGTAGATCTAAGAAGCGATTCATATCCTCTAAGAGTCCACTGATCTGGAATCAAATCTGGATATGGCCAAAGTGAGGTAAAACTCCAAATAAGCAAGACAAACAAGGGTAGCAAGTAGCCAACAATAACTATGATGGAGACCGCCCTCATCGCGGGATGGCTGTTGAGCTTATATCGCTTGGGGCTGCCATTTTCTTTCATAGGCTACATCACCCCCCTCTTTTTGCGATCAGCTCTGTCCCAAAGATGAACAGCCAAGGCTATAACAGCAGCGATAAACAACATCACCATGTTTAAAACCATGGCTTCGGGCCGATAGCTGATGAAATTGAAATTGATGTAGTCAAGATAGGCCTGCACAGAAACAAATTTTGCAAGTGCCGACCCTACAAGCAATGGAACTTCGTAACTCCCAAAGAAGATTACAAAGATCAAAATGAAAGTGCTTCTGACTGTGGGCATGCAATGCGGAAGTATCACTCTTATAAAAGTCTGCCAACGAGAAGCACCTAAATTTTCTGCCGCCTCTCCTAGACTGCTGCTTACCTGTGACATTGGGGTCATAACCATATATGCAAAAAACGATGATGCATGAAACACAAATACAAGAATGACTCCGATAGAGTTTGGCCAATATAAGATCTTTGAGAAGAGATCTGAGGCGTTTTCAATTCCAATAGCTTCGAGTAAACGGGGCAAAAAACCACTTTGAGAAGCAAGGAAGATAACAAGCAGGGCACAGACTGAATATGGAACAAGCATCGGAAGCTTTGAGAGATTAACGATGATCCCTCTAGCTTTAAAAGCTGTAACCAAACACCAGGCTAGAAGTACACCGATAACTGCTGTGATAAGTGCGGATAAGATCGACACCCAAACACTCAGCAAAATGCTGTTCACGAGATTGCTGTTAGCAAATACATCCGCGTAGTGATCTAAGGTAAATTCATAGACCCCAAAACCAGGCATGTATCCTAGGCTTTGCAAAAAGCCCGTTACCAAGCCACTAAAGAGAATAAGCAGCAGCAGCACAAGCGGGGCAACGAGCACATATGGGACGGCTTTGCGCACGATGGCTCTTCTTCGCATTTGACCTCCCTCCAAGTCTTTCAAAATAAAAATCGTCAATCAGAAACAACCGGCGATAGCTTCGATTGTTGCTATCCCAGTAAAGCCGCCTAGCAATTAGGCGGCTTTACTGGGATTAGATATCTGTATTAGCTTTCACTAAACGGCGCTTTAGTGGTGCGAGTTAGCTCAAGCAAAGCAAGTCTCAACTTAGCTACAGGTCCGACAGATCAGTCGTTGTACTGCCCAGCAACCTCTGCCCACCAAATTTCATTGATTGGCTCGATCAGATAGGAAGCGGGGGTCGGATTCAAATTGAGTTCTGCGACTTCTGTGGTAGTTAGAGAACCTGTTCCGGTATCAATTGCGTCTGCACGAGCCTTGTCCTCATCGCTTAGCAGGTCATAATCGATCGCATAGGGATAGCCGGTGTTCTCGAGCATGCTAAATTGCAGATCCGGAGACAGCAACTCATTGATTACAACGAGGGCTCCTGGAACATTGGGACTGTTGTAGGTAACAGACAGAAAACCCATAGCAGCAGAGGTTCCATAGTCAAACGTGAACGCCTCAGCAGTCTCAGGAAGAGTTCCTGCCTCGATGCTTGAGCCAACACTGTATGGGGTCCAATCGAAGAATAGTCCGACCTCGCCATTTGCAAACATGGTCTTCCACTCATTAGAAGAAGAGGGATAGGTCTGCCCCTCATTCCATAGATACTGATTGAGCTCACGCATATATTCCAACGCAGGCTCTATGGCAGCTTGGATTTCTTCGGTCGTGGACTCCTCCGTAAGTCCATCTGCCCAATCGGTCCCGCAGACTGCATCGATAAACATCCAGATCATACGACGGCCATAGGTGTCATCTGCAGATGGATATGTGATAAATCCCTCATACTCTTTGCACCACTCTAA
>CAZOMM010000068.1:0-1073 GCA_964581165.1 uncultured Coriobacteriaceae bacterium | reverse complement strand
ACAAGATCTATGGTGCCTTCGCCAGCCCCAACACCAGCCTGCTTCTCGTCGCTTACTATAGTGACCGCCTCGCTCGTATTGGTCACCGTCACCCATTGAAAATCAATCTCGTATTTTTCCATCAAGGTATCTGCTACCTCGCCTGTCATCCAGGCATTCATCTCATCAGAACCACCCCAGGCATAAAAGGTGACCGTGGTTCCGCGGGCCGCTTCCACAACGGCATCCCAGTCGTTAAGGTCAATCTCCAAAGCAGAATCACTAGAACTCGAATCGCCAGAAGAGCAGCCTGACAACCCCACAAGCGAAAACGCCAGCATTGATCCTGCCAGCAGAACGGATATGGCCTTTCTCATGCTTTTGCCCCTTCCCCTAATCGTCATGCCTACCTGCATATGACATCAAAAACATCTAGATATGCGCATACAGCTTCCGGGTATGCATATACCTATATCCGACCCCCTAATCACATATTGTCTTTTTACTAATATGTGACATAGTCGAACATATAGAGTCTATATACCCTGTTTGATGAGGCGGAATACGCAAGTAGCCGTATTTGGAGCAAAATGGATTCAATAAGGTTAGAGATAGCAGAGGGCAACCTGACCGTGGAGTTCGCCACATCAGAATTACAGCTCCTGCTCGATATTGCTTCTTCAATTTCGACTGTTAGAAGCAACGAGGATCTTCGTTATCAATTCCTAGCTTTGATCCGCAAGTTGATTCCTTATGAGGCCGCTGCTTTCTATATTGCCGATTCTTCAACAAATTCCCTGGAAAGTTGTATGATTGCCCAGCCTCTTGGGCAAGACATTCCTGCCGATGAGTTTCATCGATACATCTCTTCTTCTTGGACAAAAATCTGCGAGCAGGAAATCAAAGAGAGCTGCGCTCAAGACAACACCGACGATAAGCCTACCGGCTCTGCTCTCAGTGAACATAAGAAGCTTCCAAATCAGAAAACCTGGGCGGAACAAAATTCAGATAGATATACAGATTCCGCTGTTCTTGGTTCGCATGAACTAGAGGGGCATTTTCTCTTGGTGTCTCTTTTTGCAGAACAAGAAAGT
>CAZOMM010000067.1:0-8199 GCA_964581165.1 uncultured Coriobacteriaceae bacterium | reverse complement strand
AGCCATTATGGCCCTCGACGAAATTGAAAAGCTTAGATCCTCATGCTCTAAGCTTTAGTAATCGCGGTGTGGTAGCAAGTGTGCAAGTAGGTATGCCGGACATCTTTGTAGCTGTATACCAACAACAGCCCATCCATACACCAACAGCGGCAGCAGTTCAACTGTAGGCTAACAGCAGCAGTTCAGCTGCACACTAACATCGATAACAAGTGGCGTGAAAGTTGATGAGCTTTTTGCCTAGCTCTGGATCTTCGCGCAGGGTTACAAGCATGTCGTACACGGCAGCAGCATCTATGTTGGGCTGCCTAAAATTATTAGCTCTCATCTGATGATAAATATCTGCTGCGGTGTATCCCTCAACCGAAATTGGATTGCTGACGGTGTCAAAATAACGTGGCTTGGGTTGGTCGTACCAGCGGCAAAACTCTTGGTAGATATCATCATTTTCGGGAGCAAAGAGGGTATCTTCGTAGTCGGGACGATGAGCCTCCATATTTTCGGGTACTAGGCTGTCGCGCTCTGCAAAATAATCCCTGCAAGCCTTCCCCCGCTTTTCTAAGCCAGCTTCAACAAGTTTCATCTCTTGTTCGTAACAACCCATTTTTACTCCAATCTCAAAATTTGATTTGACTTAAAGCTAATTTTAATAATCCAAGCACCAATATACTGCTTTAGCCTTACTTACATAGCACGTTTACACAACTTTGAATTTTTAAAGCTTAAAAAGTTTGATTTTCTAAACTCCCATCTCTGCAGGCTTTTGATTTTTCCTCTATGTTAAGCCATAGTTAATATAGGGTTAAAACTATGCATGCTGCTTTATCGATGCTGCCTTATCACTGCTGCCTATCGCAGTAATGTTGCTTGCATGTTTTAAGGGAAATCATGCATAGGGTTTACAACTAGATGTAATGTTGAGTTAGGGGGTACAGGCATGGCAGAACAGAAACAAGGTATTCATTACGGTTGGTTTATTTTTATTGGATGCTGCTGTCTTGCAGCAGGATCGATGGCCATTACAGTTAGCATTATTGGTGTCTATCTTATTCCTGCAAGTACTGCGCTTGGTGTTACTCCAGGCGATTTTGCTATGTGGGCCACGGTTTCTGGTCTTGTTTCCTTTATCACAATGCCCTTTTGGGGACAAATTATGGGAAAGCATACAAGGCTATGCTTTACGATAGGCTCTCTTTGTTTGGTCTCTTCGATTTTACTCATTGGTTTTGCGCCTAATTTGATAGTTGTAATTATTGGCGGATGCTTTACAGGAGCTTCCTTGCCAACTCTTTTTACAGTGGGCATTCCTTCGCTTATGGGTCAGTGGTTTGTTGGGAAGCAGCGTGCAAAATTTTTAGGTATTTGTACGGCATTTTCGGGTGTTGGCACCTTTGTGTGGGCTCCAATGTTTACGATCATCATTCAGTCCATTGGTGTACAGGGAGCTTACGTAATCAATGCAATTATTGCCGCTGTTCTTACACTTCCATTTGCGCTTTTTGTATTTAAATGGAGTCCTGAGGATATGGGACTTCGTCCAATTGGATACGTCGAAGGCAATGAAGGACAAGATACTTCTAAGGGAACACTTGGTGTATCTGCTGGGCGAGCAATGAAGTCTCCTGCATTTTGGCTTCTTATCATAGCTCTTGGCCTATGTTCTTTGGGTATGGGATACAACTCTAATCAAACAACAATAGCCGATGAGTTTTTGGGAACTATTTTGGGTACAGACGGTGCGGCTCTTCTTGGTGCAACTATGATTTCTGCTGCTGCCGTTGGCAATATCGTTGGCAAGATAGTTTTTGGATTCGTATGCGATAAGATCGGTGTTCGTATCACCAACAATCTTTACCTAGTATTTGTCATCATAGCAATGATCATATGGCTATTTGTTCCAGTGAGCGCTGCTTATGTGATTGCGGGCTTCTTATTTGGTGCTGTTAATGCGGTTTCGTCTGTTGGTTTTCCATTGGCATGTCGCGAAATCTTTGGAAATCGTGATTACGCGAAAATCTGGAGTCGTCTGAGTATGCCAGCTGCTTTTCTTGGTGGTTTTTCAACCTCAATTGTTAGTTATATCGCGCAGTTTAGCGGTTCGTATGCCAACTCAATCTATGCGGGTATTGTGATAATGATTGTTGTTATGGTGCTTTTTACTCTCTCTTTGAACTTTGTTGGCAAGCTAAAGTTTGATGAAGAAGAAACAGAGTAGATGGCTGATCATATGGCCTAGTGAGCATATGCTTTAGTTTGGAAGTGGCAATTCTGCTTTAGTGTTGGTTTCGATTTGCCCAGTTTCAGTTTGAGTTTCTTACGGCATGCTCGTAAACAGCCAGTTTCTCAAATATGGCACTACAAACTATCAAACAATTACCGGTGGGGATTTTACCGGGTGGCCTTTCGTCCATGTAAGACTTGCTAGCATTTGAATCGAGAAACTAATGTACTAGTGTCATTTTTTTCCACAAGCAAAATTACCCACTTGTACAGATGACTTTTTAGGCGGTCCGCAATCTGTCGGCGCTTGTTAAACAAGCATTCAGATTGTGGGCCGTTTTAGCGGAATGGGCACGTACGGGAGAAGCGAGAATATGAGCAAGATGGGACTTACACGCAAGCAAACCGTAATGGTTGTCTTGATGATCGTTGGAATTTTTACTTGCTATTCCATATACAGGACAGACTTAGCCTCGGAATGAGAGTATACTAGAACATATGTTCGATATATTTGAGGAAACGAGGGGACATGTCTGAAAACCATATGGAAAACAGCCAAAGAATGTATGCCTGTATAGATCTTAGGAGCTTCTATGCTTCGGTCGAATGTGTTGATAGAGGCCTCGACCCGCTCACGACTAATCTAGTTGTGGCCGATCCACAGCGCGGTCGAGGTACGATTTGCTTGGCTGTAACCCCTCCACTTAAAGCTAAGGGAGTTCCCAACAGGTGCAGGCTTTTCGAAATTCCCTCTGGTATCAAATATATCATGGCCACTCCACGTATGCGCAGATACATGGAGGTTTCGGCAGATATCTACTCGCTATACCTACATCATCTGGCACCTTGTGATATCCATCCTTATTCAATAGATGAGTGCTTTATGGATGTTACTCCCTATCTGAGGCCATATAGTGGAGACCCTTGCAGCTTTGTATCGATGCTACGATCCAAAGTGCTAGATGCAACCGGAATTAGCGCAACAGCTGGATTAGGAACCAATCTGTTTTTAGCCAAGATCGCACTGGATATAGCGGCAAAAAAATCCAAGGACGGGATGGCTTTTTTGGATGAGTCGGGATTCAAATCTACCTTATGGTTTCACCGGCCAATAACAGACATATGGAATATAGGCCCAGGCATTGCTAGGCGGCTACATAAATACTCTGCCTTTGATCTGCATGATGTAGCGATGCTCGATGAAAAGCTTCTTTACAAAGAGTTTGGAATTAATGCGGAGTATCTAATTGATCACGCCTGGGGACAAGAACCCTGCACTCTGGCAGATATTAAATCCTATTCTGCTCAGGACAGCTCAATCTCGGTAGGACAAATTTTACAGCGGGACTATTCCAAAGAAGAGTGCAGGATAGTTCTTAAGGAGATGGTTGACTTTGCTGTACTTGAGCTGCTGAAACGAAGGATGCTTGCTGCTGGGATATCACTGTCACTTGCTTATTCGCATGACATTGCCGCTTGGGATTTGAGTAGCTGTGGTGTCAATTCTGGCGATGGGGGTATTGATGGAAACATCGGTGGAGACATGTCTTATAGGCCTAGACACAGCAGAAGTAATAAAGGCAGAAGCCCTCACATACACAGCGGTAGAAGTAAAAGATTTTCTGAGCGAACTTGCTCCTTAGCTGAGTTGATGTACCGCTTTGAGCTTTTGTTTGATGAAACAGTTGTCTGCGATCTTCCCATCAGGCGCATTAGTATTGCCTTAGTCGATCTGGCTCCAGAAAGCAGTGAGACACCAAGCCTGTTTACTACAGAGGTGTCTTGGGATAAAGGCACATTGGGGCAGACTCAGGAACGCAGCTTGCAAGATGTAGTAATTGCGGTAAAAGGACGCTTTGGGTCCAATGCTTTGCTTAAAGGAACTAGCCTGTGGGATGCAGCCACTGCTAGAGAGCGCAATAATCAAGTAGGTGGTCATCGTGCCTGATAAAGCTAAGCAACACAAACATAAGGCTGTGCGGCATCCAAAAAGAGCAAGACAGTTCGTTCCCTTTGCTGCACTAAGAGGTTTTGACGAATTGTTGCGCGAGCGCGAAGAGAAGCTTCTAAACGAGATTGCTAAAAATGAATCAGAACCCGATAAACCGCCAGCCTAGCGTTTGATGCTACTGCTGAGTATTTGCTGTTAATGCTAATCGCCTACTAGCTGTTTATCTACCTACTTGCTGCTTATCTGTAAACTTAAGCACTGTTCTCGGAATCGCTTTGCAGCTGTTGTCTCTCTGGGATACAGAGCACGGTGACAGCTGCTATTGCCAGCAGCATTCCAATAAATCCCATTGGGCTTGGGTATTCGGCATAGATAATTGCACCAAAAACAGTGGCTGCTATAGGTTCCACACAGCCTAGTATCGAAGCCTTGCCAGCATCCATATATTTAAGAGCAGCGGTAAATAAGGCATAGGGCAGTACCGAGGCAGTTAGCGAATGCAAGATCAAAAAGATTGTAGATTTGACTGGGGCACTAAGTTCAAAGACAACTATTGTGTCCCAGTCTGTAAAAGGAATCAGGCAAATTCCCACAAGCAAAAAGGAATAAAAAGTTATCGTGAGTGCGCTATAGCCTCTATCGGTAGCGAACTTAGAAATAACACTGTAGATTCCGTAAAAAACTGCAGCCAAAAGTCCAATGCCTATACCCGATGCACTCCAGGGTGAAGCCACCTCAAACACACCCGTTGTTAATGCACATCCAAAAATTGCCAGCGCGGTGCAAGAAATCTTTTTCTTTGTGATCTTCTCCTTAAAAAGAATTGCAGATGCAGCCATCACAAATATTGGAAACATGCTTAACAACACTGCAGCTAACGAAAGTGACAGTTCTTCTGTGGCTATTGTGTAGCATAGATTGAGGCCAAAAACGCCAAGTAATCCAGCCATCACAAAGATCCAGATGTCTTTAACGCGAACTCGTAAAAGCTGTCTGTCGAAGATCAAAATCCCAATTAACAATAAGACCACAGCAAACGACTGCCTAACAAAAAGGATGGTGGCAGTGTTAAATCCAAAAGCCGAAAGCTCTCGAACAAAAACGCCAACCAAGCCCCACGAGATACTAGCGATTATTGGTAGCAAAAATGCTAATTTGGCTAGTCTTGAACCAGATGGGCCGGATGAACTAGATCTCAAAAAGCACCTCCACCGTGCAATGATTATTTTTCTTCATGTCTAGCTAAGGCCAATTCCGGAGAATAGGCCAAGATGCGCTTGCGTCCCATAACTGGAAACGAAATTGCGGCAATTAACGGAAACACAGAGCAGATAATATACATTGCTGAATATCCAAACGAATCGGCAATTAAGCCAGAGAAAAATGAGCCTATTGTCATGCCTCCGTCTTGTCCAAACATATAAGTTGAGCTTGCTGCACCTCGTCGATTTTCTGGAACATTCGACACCGACATAGTTTGAAACAAAGCCATAGCAGAACCTATACCCAAGCCTGCAACGACCCCCGATATGCAAAACATCAGCAAAGAACCGGAAAAAGCTATTAATAGCATCGTGATTGTCATGCCAAACATCGATAGCATTCCGGGCCAGAAAAAACCTTTTTTATCTACTATTTTTCCTACTAGAGGCCTAATAATCACGGCAACTACTGCGTAGATAGTGAAGTACCAATAAATCTCGTTAACACCACGTTCGTTTCCAAAAATTGCAATAAATGTCACGATGGAAGCATGTGCAACATTAAGCAGAAAGATCAGCAAAGCAGGGTAAAAAGCTCGACGCTCAAAAGCAAAGATCTTGCCCATGCCTTTGCTTGTGGCAGCTTTAACCTTAGCCTTGTCCTTAGTATTAGGAGCATTATTACTCTCACAAACATGAGGGGCAGCAGGGCTGTGAGCCTCTATTTGCGACTTAACAATTACCGCTGCCATAAGAATTGCCACCGCCATAGCAAGCACAGCAACACCAACCATTGCTACTATTCCCGAACGCTGAAGCAAAAGCAAAGCTAGGGCAGGAGCAATAGCAGTAGCTACCGAGGTGGACAAAGAGTAATAGCCCATTCCCTCGCCAAAACGTTTGCTAGGTATTACAGAAGAGGCTATTGTTTGTGTAGCGCTAGAAGACATTGCCCAACCAATTCCTTGCACGCAGCGCAAAACAAGTACAACTCCAGCTATTGGAAATATTGCAAAGCCAGCAACCGAAACAAGCATAATCGCGATACCGCAGATCAGGATTCCTTTGCGCGCATAAGTGTCGATCAACACACCAGCAAATGGACGCATAAACATCGATGTTACAGTGACGGAAAGTGTAACCATAGACACTAGGATAGGAGACTTAGTTAGTGTCTCCATATAAACAGGCATGCCCGTGATGGTCATATTAAATCCAAGAAAAACTAGGGCATTTACAAAGGTGATTAGCAAGAAACTTCGTGTCCACAAGTCTGTTTTACTGCCCTTTTCTACAGAATCTTCTTGCTTATTCATAAAGAAATCAGCTCCACCTAAATCAGCCGCAACTTTGCCGTAACTTTTCCGTGGCTTTACGGTAACTTTACCCGCCCGTTCATCAAAAGTTTTCCTTTGTCAACGGTACTTTACTTGTTTTAAAAACCCCAGAAAGGTACAATTCAGCCACAGTTGAATACTTCCTTGGACTTACATACCGAGGTAAAAGGGGACGCCAAATGAACTCAATTAAACGCAACACGGCGCTCACGTCCTTTGTGGCATCGTCGCTTATCAATGTACCGTCAGCTTTTGCAGTTGGAGAGACTGCTTCTACTGCTTCGTCTTCGGGCGATATGGTCTTGCCTGTCGTGGCTGCCGCCGCCTCAGCTGCAGCAGTTGTTGGCTTTGCAGGCTGGGGAATTAAAGCCAAAAAATACAAACATCTCAAGCTCGAGTACACCAACTACAAATATGAGATGATTTTTACCGGCAAAGACTCAATGGATACAGATTCTCAAAAACATCCGCAGAACACAAAAGAGGATGGCAAATTATTAAAGGCTGCTAACAAGAAGCAAGATTCCCAGGCAAAGCCGGGTAAACATTGCCTTGTTCAGCCTAGTAGCCAAGCTAAAGAACATACCCTTTCCTCTACCCTAGCGCAGATAATTACTAAGCTTATCCACGAAAGCAAAAATCAAAAGGAGATTTTTGCCACTCCCGAAGATAAAAATTCCACTTCCAAAAAGGACTATGTTCCACGCCACGCCAAAACAAGAAGTCCTATTGCAGGTAAAGCTGGCAAGGCGAGCAAGGCCAAAGAAGATAAGCTTGTTGCATCTAGCAAACAACACTCGACCTCGCAGGCCCAGAGTTCTAAAGGTCAACAATCAGGAAAAATTTCGGTCAAGGAGGATCCTGTGGCAGCCGCTGCCGCTGCAGCTACTGCACGTGCTGCAAGTGCCGCAAATGCTTCTGTTTTGGCTTCGAAGATCATTGATAGCACTATACTTTCGGCCCATAAGGACTCCTCTTCGGATCACAAGGCCTATCATTCTTTGACTTCTCGTGTAGAAACTGCAGCAGTTTCTGATTTTACTGTTGGTGATTTACTAAAGATTTATTCCACCAAGGGAGATGTGATTCAGGTTACTTATCCCGAACATGCCTTTGAGTCTAAAGTCGAACAAAAAGCTGCAGCGAATTCTTCTGCTAAAGAATCGCGACCAGCCAAAAATAGTGATATTCAATTAGTGCCACCAAAAGCCAAATTCGACAACAGGTCCGCTAGCTTTACTTGGTCGGGCATTGCGGTTGCCAAAGCTGCAGCTCTTTCGACTCTGCCTTTTGTGTAGCTCTGCATTAAGCGAAATTAGCGCGATTATTTCTAACAAGGATTTATCGTTGATGGCATTAGTAGTGTACTGGTGCCTAAGAAAGCGTCCGGGAAAGATGGTAATACCCATCGTTCTCGGACGCTTTGGTAACTCGGGTGGTTCACAGTTCAGCCAAGCGGCTTTTTGCAAGCTCAACAGCAGAAAGCTTGTTC
>CAZOMM010000066.1:3808-8638 GCA_964581165.1 uncultured Coriobacteriaceae bacterium | reverse complement strand
GAAATGCCTAGGTTTAAGTTGGAAGCTATATGGGGACAATCTCGTCCGGACTGGTCTAAGCAGGTCTCTTTCGAGGCGAACATTGATGATCTTGACCCTGAAGCTGTAGAGTTTGCTTGTGTTAGGTTTGCTGAGAAATACGGTGCCAGTCAACCGGCGATCGGGTCTCTTTCACAAGAAGAGATGCTGCGCAAGATGGGATTTCTCATTCATGGGAGGGTGACCAATGCCGCACTCGTTCTTTTAGGCAAACCCGAGTCTACGGCGTTTCTCAGCGGATCGGCACCGCGAATCACTTGGACTCTTTACGCCTCAGATGGCAGACCCGAAGCGTACGAGCACTTCGATCCGCCCTTCATTCTTCGGACTGACGAGGTTCTGGGAAAAATCAGAAACGAGCGCTACCGCTACTTTAACAGCGACACCACCTTGTTCCCAATTCCTGCCAACAAGTACGAATCCGAGGTCATTCGAGAGTTGTTACACAATGCCATTGCTCACCAGGATTACCGACGCACCGGCAAGATCAATGTGCTCGAATACGAAGACCGAATCGTGTTTATCAATGAGGGATCGTTCATACCCGGAAGCATCGAGAAGGCCATAGAACCCGGCTATAGGCCTCCTTACTACCGCAATAGACTGCTGTCTGATGCCATGGCAAAGACTGGCATGATGGATCAGAACGCCCTCGGCATACGAAACGTATACGAGATTCAGAAAGGGCGAATGCTCCCTCTTCCAACTTACGATCTATCGAACCCCAGCAGGGTGAGCGTAACCATCTACGGTAAGGTTTTGAGCGAAGCATACACGCGACTGTTGGCAGCGGAACCGGATATGGATCTCGGTACAGTATTTCTTCTCGACCTCGTTCAGAAAGGGATCCCCATTAGCAAGGATCAGGCAAAGATGCTGCGAAATCGTGGACTGGTTGAAGGTCGTTATCCAAAGCTCATCGTATCCTCGAGGATTGCAGGGATTATCGGAACCCACGAGGATTATGTTAGGCAGAAAGGCTTGGATACGAGCATCTGCAAAGAATTGATCATCAAACTACTCAGGACTCGGCCCTGCACACGAGCGGAAATAGTATCTGCGATTGATCACGCGCTTCCCGATGGGATGAGCGAGGATCAGAAAAAGAAGCACGTGAGTTATCTTCTCCAAGAGCTTAGAAAGGACAAGCGCATTAGGTCTGAAGGCCCTAGGGGGAGTGCCGTTTGGAATCTAAGTCAGATAGACTAGAAAAGAACAACGATTCAGTCTTCTAGTCTATGACGAAACAACTTTGACTGTGTCTGTGAAAGTAAAGGCGGATTGGAGGCTCGTTCGCTGAGTCATGACAGGAGAGTGCGGTTTACCGTAGATAAAAGCAAGGTTGACAAATGGCTACTCGGATGATTGCTTGCTGAGAATCGAAGCCAGGCTAAGTTTGGGCGAAAGATAGACTAGATAGACTAATCGTCTAGTCTATCTAGTCTAGGAATTAGTCTATAGGGGCTGCTTCAAGCATACTCTGGCTTTGCCTAAATCGACTATGCAGCTATTCATCATGCATCTAAAAGTAATCACCTGTCGTCAAAAGGGCAGACTTCTCCCGTAGAATTTATGGGAGTTCACTCGTTGCTTTCGCTGCTTTCGTCGCTTTGATTTTTGTACTGGAGATTGTCGTATTGAATAATCTCCAGCTGATCAAGCGCTGCTTGAAGATCAGTCTCTTCTTCAAAATAGTGCCACTGACCACTATCGTCCGTGTAGCCACTTAGGTTAATAATGGGAATAAGTTCTTCTATGGCTAGCAAGTAAGACAAGCGATCGTCTAGCTCCAATCCGGCAGCTTTAACGATGTTTGAGCCCAAATAGTTGAGGCTTAGGTTCTTAACATTACCCACTCCATAGGCTTCCTTAAGCTCATCACTATTTGTCCAGATTAGATAGGGAGTTACATAGCGCTGCTGAGCCTGCTCTAAGCTCATGTCTTCTAATTCCACCTGATTTGAATCTGTGGCAAGTTGGCTTGCAAACCAAGGTTGATGATCACCAAACATGCAAACAATTACTGGCTGATCAATATCTCTGAGTTGATCGATAAACTCGGCAAATTCGATATCCGAGTAGGTAATGCAGCTTACGAATTCATCGATATCATCAATGATCTCAGAACTGTTTTCTCCATTAACTGAAACATATACGCGCCCGTCTTCGGGGATTTCTCCGGTTGTATAGCCGCTGTGGTTTGCAATGGTTACATCAAAAATAAACTGTGGAGAATCGCTTGACTCTAGCAGATCAAGTATGACCGAATAGGTTTCTGCATCTGTAACAAGGCCACGTCGAGTATCTGCATCTTCGAAGGCTGTGATATCCAAAAACTCATCAAATCCAAATTGGGAGTAAATTTTGTCTCTGCGCCAGTTGTATGCGTTTGCCGGATGTATTGCAGTTGTGTCATATCCTTGCGAGTCGAAATACTCAACCAAGGAGCTAACACCACTGAGGTTAAAATACATATACGGATAGGAGCCCGAACCCAAGTACCCCAGAGTGCTTCCAGTTAAAAATTCAAACTCGCTGTTGCAAGTTCCACCACCAATAGTAGATACGTAGGTATATCCTGAAAGCAGTGACTCTTCGCTAATAGCCGAAAATGCAGTAGCCCCCTCGTAGTCTTCTATAGCTGAATAATTGGAGAGATCCACGAATGTTTCATTCATGATTACTATGACTGTCGGTTGAACATCTTCGGCTAAGGCTTCCGAAGCTGTAGCAAGATCATCTGCAGAAATCGCTATCTCGTCTTCATCGTAAACGGTAGATGTTCCGGTTAAAAGACTCTCGGCTTCTTCGTGTGAGTAATTATCGGGAGTATCGGGGAAAAGATGCTGAGAGTTTTGAAGGAAGCACAGCAAAAAACCTTGTTCTCGGTACGAGTCCAGAATATCCCAGGCACTAATTACGCAGTTATACCTTTCTTCGATATCAACCCTTTGAAACCACAAAACACAAAACACCGCTACAACTACTGCAATGCTGGTGTTAAAAGCAATCATCTTTTTAGTCTGTTTTTGTCGGGGGAGTAAAAGCAGCAAGCAGACGAAGAACTCTACTATGATGACTCCGCTTAACATTAAATCATCAAAAACGTAGATGTAACCCTCGCTAACAGCCGCTGCAGTTTGGAGCGCAGCAAAGTCTGAGGGCAGAATTGGCTGGCTCCTAAAATCGACTATAAGGTTGTTTGCTGTTCCGGCAAGCCAGCATAGGAATAAAAATAACAGCATTGAAATCTTGCTGCGTTGTCCAATTGAGTAGATAAAGGTAAACAGCACAGCACAAAGGAAAATACCTACACAAACATAATATGGATTCATATTTGATATTTGAGTGTTGTAGGTAATCTCTAAAAGAAAGAAACCGGCAGGTATACACAAAAGTGCAATTACTTGTGCAGCTAAATCAAAAACGGCATCAGCATGTTTAAAACGGTTTTTAAAAGCCCGTATAATTCGCTTTCTGAGCACAAATAAGGCGATGATCGCCTCAAATAAAACAAAAGCAATCAGTGCTAGAGAAAGCGGCAGGTCTATTTCGAACAAATTCGCAGTCCTTGCTGTCTTTTTATATTTGAATTCGGCAAGGTTTTAATTGCCTCTCTCCCGTAAACCAGACCTCATTTTTTGCTTCAATGCAAAACCCAGTTAAAAAACGATCCAGCTATTATCTGATTTTTTACTCATTTTGTACCTTTGATCTGAGCCAAAGGTACGAATTAACAATTTAAGGTTCAGGTAAGCTAAAAGTCTGAAAAGCCTGAAAGCCTAGAAGTGGAAGTGGCTGAGGGTCGAAGCTAAAAGATGAAGTCGACGAAGCTGAAAATCGAGGCTGAAACCTTAAAGTCACTGATTTTCTGGTTCCGCTTTTCTCGTTCGTTCTCGCTCCACCCTCTCTTTTATTGCTACAAATAGTATATCGACACACATAGTAATATATGTTACATTTCCCTTGAGACCAGACAAAAGACATTGGATGGGCAGCAAAACAAGCAATAAAGGCCAAGATAAAGCAAAAAGCATGCGACAGGAGGTGAAGTATGGCTGTAAGAGATGCCGAAAGTAATCTCATCCGGGGCAATATCGACGCGATAGTTCTCTACTCGCTAAGAAGTGGTGATAGTTACGGGTATGACATCCTTAAAACCATTGCTTCTATCAGCAATGGCGAATACGAGATGAAAGAGCCCTCTCTTTACACCAGTCTTAAAAGATTAGAAAAGCAGGGTTTTGTTCAAAGTTATTGGGGCAACGAGACCCAAGGAGCTAGGCGCAAGTATTACCACATGACCGATGCCGGAGAAATCGAACTTAAAGATGCAACTGATCGCTGGGTGAGAGTTAGAGACATTATCGACATGCTTCTTGGACAAGGTAAGGGATAAAGATGAACGAACTACGTATGTATGTCGAGCACCTTTTTGTGGGAAGGATGCTGACAGAAGAGAACATAGAGCTAAAAGAAGAGATTTACGGAAACTTAGTTGCAAGATACGAAGACTATATAAACAGCGGGATGGATGTTGATGAAGCGTTAAAACTAACCAAAGAAAGTATTACCAGCATCGATGAGTTTATTGACGAAGTTGCAAATGAGGCTACCAAGCTTGCTGAGTCCAATACTTTTGACCAGGACGAGGTCAAGGCCCAGTCTGCTAACACAAGCGATGCATATGATCCTGTAGACGCAGGAGCTACTACTCAAAACACTGCCGCTCAAAACGCTGCTGCTTTTGGGGCAGTTGGTTCTGCCGAGCAAAGCTACTCGGGTGCAGCC
>CAZOMM010000066.1:0-3708 GCA_964581165.1 uncultured Coriobacteriaceae bacterium | reverse complement strand
CAATTCAAGCGGGAGTTCTAATACAGGCAGTTCTTCCAGTGGTCACATTTGGGCAGATCCAGAAGATGCCCTAGAGTACGAAGCCACAATGGCGCTTGTTAACGAGATTGAATCCCATAGCATCTCTTCGATTCAATCCTATTCCAACGTTTCTGTATCTGATACCAGCTCGCTTGAGGCCCTGACCCGCGCTTTGCCTATGAGCAGCTATGTGAACTCTGTGAGTGCAGACACAAACTCATCCAATCTCACCGTTGCATATACGAATGTCGATGGCAACATCGATGGGGATGCGATTGATTACGCGCTCGTATACGATGCAGTTGCAACCTTGTCTGCATGCCCGGGTTTATCCTCGGTTACTTATACTGTTCAAGAACTCTACGACGATCCACATGATATCGATGCATATGTTTACAGCAGAACAATGCTTAACAGCATGCTTACTGCTTATGGTTTAAGCGAGATATCCACAGAAATGATCGCCTCAGATACTTCTTGGCAGTCTGTAAGAGACGTGATCTCTGCTCACAAATTTGTAGATAATGCATCTGATTATGCCGAACGAGGCTAGGTTTGATGTGCTCTCTGATCACGCTGAGCGGGGGAGTGGGATTGATGCACCTCTGAGTACTCACCCGGCCATCGTTTTGACAATCGTTTCAACGATGGTTTAACACAGAAAAATGTTTACCTGATGAGAAGAAGGCCGCGTCCCAAGACAGAAGGGGTTGCGCCCAAGACAGAAAAGACCCCGTTTTGGCTTTGCAAAGGCTTTGTAAATTGATTAGCCACAAGCCAAACGGGGCCTACTTCTATTTCTATCTCTATGTTGGATTTTCAGCCCAAGAACCCAAGAGCCGAGAGCCAAGAGCCAAGGGCCGAGAGCCGAGAGCTAGGAGCCAACAGCTCAAAACCCAAAAAAGCTCAAAAACCTAAAACCCAAAAACCCAAAAGCTCAAGAGCCAATTCATATCCAGCACAAAAGCTAATTCAAGAGCAGATAGCCTCTAATCATTCTCTGGAAACTTTGGGACGATACTCTGATAGCCCATCAAAAAGTCTCTAGGCATAGCCTCAAAAACCTCATCGACGGTCCAACCTCCTGTTTTGCTGATTACCTTGCGCTCAACAGGTTCGTAATGCCAGATGATTTGGTTTCCGGCAAGTGTAAATACCGATCCACTCACATCCTTGGCTTCGTCTGAAGCAAGCCATACCAAGAAAGGTACAACTTCTTCGGGGCCGGGAGTGTCTTCGTATTTAGGAATTACAGACGGGAAAATACAGGTTTTGAAATCCGAAATCTCATCGCGAGCATCTAGTTCGTAGGCTGCACGTGTTCTTGCCCAAGGGCCAAAAGCATTACAGGTAATTCCATATTCTGCCAACTCGATTGCGGCACCTCGGGTAAGGCCGACAACTCCTGCATTGGCTGTGCAGTACTCCACATGCTTAAAAACATCGCCCATCATTGCGCGCGATGTAGTGTTGATGATGCGACCGCCATCGCCCTGTTCAATCATGTAAGGAACTGCATGTCTCATCACATTAAAGTATCCCTTGGGTTTGACTCCGGTAACCCTATCCCACATCTCTTCGCTAATATCCACAAAGGGGGAGAAACCAAAACCACCGGCCACGTTTGCGACGATGTCGATGCGTCCATAAGTTTCTACTGCAAAATCCGCCAGCCTTTTGCCTTCTTCAAATTTGGAGATATCTGCGAAGCAAGGGGTGGCATCTCCGCCCATCTCGGTGATAGTTTTAGCTGTGGTTTCGGCATCGCCAGTGCACTCGTCGTGAACCTTCTTAAACCAGGCTTTGCGTTCGTCTGACAGGCGCTCATACTCTTCTTGATTGAGGTTGTCGCCATCTGCAAGCGGGCGTCCCTTGATAGAAGAGCGATTGTTGGTGATAACCTTTGCTCCCTCCATAGCAAGTCCTATCGCAAGGGCTCTACCAACTCCTTGACCTGAACCGGTAACAATGGCTACCTTACCTTTAAGATGCTCTCCCATTACGATCATCCTTTCAGCGACACAAGTTGAATTGGCTAAATCATTCACGCTAGGCCTAACGATAGCTTTAGACTTTAGTCTTTGCTACGAAATATTTGGGAAAAAGCCGTGTAGACCAAAGCAAGTCAAGCCTAAGCCTGAAGTTTTGTTAGAGGTATATGAGATCCAGGAGTTCCTGAAATCCATTTACGCCAGCTTTGCGATAAATGCGGCTTACGTGGGAATTCACGGTGTTTTCAGAAACGCATAATTGCTCAGCAATGCGAGGCCTGCTGCGCCCTATTATCATCAGCCCCAAAACTTCCTCTTCGCGATCGGTAAGGCCAAATTCTACGGCGGCATTTGCCGTTAGCTGTTTTGTATGAGGGATCTCTGCAGTGCTCTCTTGAGGACTTTTTATTGCTTTAGTTGCTTTATCTACAAAGATGGGAAGTGGACTTGAGGAACAGGTGAGTCCCAAGACAATCAATACGATAAAAATAATTCCTGCAATGGAGATAAGGGTGTTGGGTTCTGCAAGACTTGGGATCCAATTAGAGATAAGCGTTGTTGCAGCGGTGCATATGGCAGCTCCTAGCACAAAGAAGAAAAGGTTCATAGACGTTACTGTTATTAACTTGTCGGAGTCTCCTGCTATAAAAAAAGTAAATAGGCAAAACGCCCACGATACAAGAGCAACAAATCCAAGAGTAAGCAGGGCAGACTGAATAATCGGGAGCGATAAAAACTCTGCAAAACCCATACTGGGCAGAATACATGTGACAGTAGCAAGTCCCACGAAGATCTCAATAATTATCAATATCGAATTAGCATTGCTATAAGCACAGACAAAGAGAATGCCGGTTCCTAATGCAAAAACTAGTTGTATTGACGGATGTTCTCCAATAGATTGCGACAGAAGATTCTGCGTAAGACCAAAAGCGACTCCCCCTAGAATGCTGAAAATGTGCATAAGTTTGGGTATCTCAGATATAGAATCTGCAGTCTCTGGATACTTAGTTTGCCCGCTAGGATCATTACGAAAAATAGGTGATGCACCATAGGCCTCTTCGGCATCGAAATCTGCAGTCTTTTTTGAGGAGGGAAAGTAGGCCGAAAGCGAACGAAGCCCCTTGAGAGCTATGGCAATAAGAATGGGTATCAGTATGGTAAAGAAAGCACCTATTGTGGAATCAAACGAAAGAACCAACAGGCTAATAACAAAGCTTATCGACAGCGATCCGCTGATGTACAGAGCACATATGCGAGCCCCTCTGCATAAATACATGCGACACCACTCTAGCAAGAAATAAGGAATACTTACACCTACTAGAATGCCAGCTGCAAAGATCAAGATACTGTCTATCACGAACGAGTTTGATGGCAATATCGAGCTTGTTAAAGCCAGTATTCCTCCTAAGGTTGCCGTGCCAAGAAAAAACCACTCCCATTTTTTGAGGTTTAGAATTTTAGAGATTTTACTTTGAAGAATCGTGTATGCGAGTAACATCACCGCGCAGGACAGTAACGCAACAAAGCGGTATAGACTGAACAGTTCCAATTCGCCTGTATCTTGGAATTGAAATGCAAGAAAATAGGTGGGTCTAAAAACAGCAAGCAGGGTCCATGACCAAAATGCTGCAGAGATTAACACGATGGCTATGTCAGGCGCTTTTAGTTTTTCTTCTCCAAGCATGAGGCTATCTTT
>CAZOMM010000065.1:0-9285 GCA_964581165.1 uncultured Coriobacteriaceae bacterium | reverse complement strand
CGTAAGAATGACCAGTTGCTGAAGCTCCCGTTACAGTTTTTGTATCCTTAAAACTATTGCCATTAAAAGTAACAGATGCTGTGTAAGTAATAGTTTCTGCTTCTGTGCATCTCGCATTAGTTGAGCTTGTTAATACTGAGCAGCTTATGGTTTGAGTACTAGAACACACATTGCAGCTAAATACAGCCTGACAACTCGAATAATTGCTAGACCAGTTAAAGCTTGGATTGCCGTAAGAATGACCAGTTGCTGAAGCTCCTGTTACGGTTTTTGTATCTTTAAAGCTATTACCATTAAAAGTAACAGATGCTGTGTAAGTGGTAGTTGCTGCGCTTGTGCATGTCGCATTAGTTGAGCTTGTTGATACTGAGCAGCTTATAGTTTGAGTATCAGAACAATCAGCACATTTAAATACGGCCTGACAACTTGAATAATTGCTAGACCAACTAAAGCTTGGTGTGCCGTAGTCGTGTTCATGAACCGTGATGGTTGATGTGAAAGTTTTTCCTAATACGCTAGCAGTTAAAGTACTTTGCCCAGAAGAATTAGCTTTAAGCGTATTTCCCGATAAAGATACAACTGAATTGTTCGAAACAGACCAGCCAATATTAGCGTTAACGGTAGCTGTTGATGGCCATGTTTCGGTCATTTTAAGCGTTACAGCAATATCAGATAGGTCTAAGCTATCTCCAACTGTTAGTGAATAGCTGCTTGCTAAAGTTGTTGTAATACTAGTGATATCGCTTAAAAGCAGCTCAACATCTACCGAAGTAAGACTGTCATTGGCAGTAGTTCTAGTTGTGTTGTTAACTTTCGAAGAAAACTCCTGTACCCAATAATGCCTTCCGTTGTAGACAACATGCCCAATCCCTACAGCTTTGTAACTGGAATTAAGCATATTCCTTCGATGCCCTTGGCCGCTGTAATCTTCGTCTTCCTCCGCCCAAGCTTCAAAAGCATCCTCAGCGGTTGCGCATGCTGTACCCGTACCTGCGGCTAGGTTTTCTCCGCAAGTTCCCCAAGAATAACTACCATCATAAGCGGTATACCAACTATTACCATTTGCACGTGTATGAGAAAAACTAATAGCAATCTCTGCAGCTCTTAACATTGCAGTTTGTTCTAAAGAATAGTCATATGTGAGTTCGGAAGAATTGTAGTAGACCTTATATGAGTCTGTTGAATCCCAGGCCCATGCGTCATCGCCTGTACGAAACTCGTTAATCATGTCAAGCATTGAGCGAGCTTCGGTTTGGCCATAAGTCACGTCTATCGAAACAGATGCTGTATCGGCTGCAGTGGCCCTTACAGGAACAAGCCCCAAACACAAAACCACGACTAGCGCGATGTTTAAAAGCCTCATCTTGATTGGAATGTTCACATGAGCTGTTGCGCCAAACTTTTCGTTTAACCGTCTTGTCATAGATACCCCCTAAAGAAGCTGAGTTAATACACAGCCCTGCAACCAATAGCACCGATTGGACTTGTCCTAGCGTTTGCTCGCCCAGCGTTTGCTTATCCTAGCACTTGAATGGCAATGCAGAGATGTGCAGATACAAGTTCGAACTATGGAAAAATTTGCCCCTCCCGTCAAATCGAGAACAGAATGAATACCGTAAATTAAAGAATAAAGTGCTTATTTATAGCTTTTTCCGCTATACCTCGAGTCCCAGCACGACCTATTTCGATAGTAATCCAAAGTATCCCGAGACCAACACAGCCTAATCAGGGGCCAATACGGTGTCCGCGCGCTCCCGCGTATTGCACGCACCCACTCAGCAATCGGCTCAATTCTGGTTTAACATGGAGCAAATTTTAAATAGCGATACAACAAAACATCGGGGGGAACTTATGGGGCGAGGCGCTAAGCAAAGATCTACTGGAATGAGAACTATTGCTGTCTACTGGAAAGTCACCAAAAAACACAAAGCAATGTTTGCTTTGGCGATGTTGACGACGCTGGGTTATGTGTTCTTTTTGTCTTATGCCAATCCTATGATTCTTGGGATGGTTGTAGATCTTATATCGACCCAGCAAGTTGCAGCCGATGAAGTGCTCTCTACTTTTGGTCCGCTAATAGGCGCACTTGTTGCAGTAAATGTGATCGGTCAAGTTTGCTCCAAACTCCAAGACTATGCTGCATGGAAGCTTGAGATCGCGGCCTCTTATGATCTTGCCACCATGGCCTTTGACACACTTTGCAATCAGTCGATGACCTTTCATTCCAATAGATTTGGCGGCTCCTTGGTTAGTCAAACCCAAAAATTCATGAATGCTTATACCACTTTGATGGAATCACTGGTTTATGCCGTTGTTCCAATTTTTAGCTCCATTGTATTTACAGTGGCACTTTTGGCTGCAACAGTTCCTGTTTATGTGGGAGTTCTCGTGGTTTTGATAGCCGGGTATGTGATAGTTGCCTACAGGCTCTTTAAGCGAATTTTGCCACTTAATTCCAATGCGGCTGCTGCTCAAAATGCTTTGTCGGGCGAGCTGTCCGATTCTATTACCAACATACTCTCTGTAAAAACCTATGGGCGCGAAGCTCATGAGCGTGGAATTTTTGATGGAGCAAACAAAAGCGTAGTTGCTGCCGACTCCAAACGCATGAGAGCCTCAATACTTAGGGGAGCCATCACAAGCGCAATCATTGTGCTGATGATGATTGCCGTGTCGATTTTTATTGCAGGAGGTAATGCCTGGTTTGGAATTAGCGCTGGCTCTTTGGTGATGATGTTTACATATACATACTCGATGACAAATCAACTCAATCGCATCAATCTAACCTTGCAGCAGTTAAATCGCGGACTTGGTGATGCCCACGACATGACGGAAATACTAGACGAGCCTAGATTGGTAGACGATGTCGAAGGTGCGGAAGATCTTAAAGTAAGCGAGGGGCGAATCAGCGTACGTAATCTGAGCTTTTGGTACATAGATGCCAATGAAAACGAGAAGGTATTTGATAAGTTTTCGCTGGAAATCTCACCGGGGCAAAGAGTCGGACTTGTTGGCAGGTCTGGCTCGGGTAAAACAACCTTAACTAAGCTTTTACTTAGACTTTCCGACATACAAGACGGTGAGATTTTGATTGATGGGCAGGATATATCTAAGGTTGCTCAAACTAGCCTGCGCCATCAGATTGCCTATGTGCCACAGGAACCGCTGCTTTTTCATCGCACAATTTCAGAAAATATTGCCTATGGATGTCCGGAGGCTTCTGCAGAAGAAATTCGCCAGGCAGCAATTGACGCAAATGCCTTGGAATTCATAGAGAAGCTACCGCTGGGTTTTGACACCTTAACAGGAGAGCGTGGAGTAAAGCTTTCTGGTGGTCAGCGACAACGCATAGCTATCGCTAGGGCAATTCTTGCCAATGCTCCAATACTTATTCTTGATGAGGCCACAAGTGCATTGGATTCTGAAAGTGAAAAGCTTGTACAAGATGCACTGGTTCGCTTAATGGAGGGACGCACATCACTTGTAATTGCCCATAGGCTTTCAACCGTTGCAAGCCTAGACCGTATCGTGGTTCTATCAGAAGGAAAGATTGTCGAAGACGGTGCACATTCTGAACTCATCGTGGCTGGTGGAGAGTATGCCAAGCTTTGGGAGAGGCAAAGCGGAGGATTTTTGGAGTAACAGCACCATTCGCAACTACACGTGCCGTCAAGACAGGTTGCAGCATCCGTGTGTGCAGACTTTGCCAATCAATCCTTAAGATCACAAGCTCCTGCGAGGTTTGCTAGAAGAACTAGGGTTGCACTTAACAATTAGCACAGCACTGTAAATTATCGAAATTATTGGAGTCACAATTTCTACCCTACGACCAATCTGGCAAGTCATCGAGCTGCCATTGCAGACTCCAATAACTACGGTTTCTAGCAAGAGAACAGACAGCATTAGCAAAATCAGGGCCAGTAAAACCATCCTTCGCCCCTCGCCGCTATGAGCGAACATGCCAATAATCACCATTACAAGAGAAACAATCCCTAGCATAATGGCCACGCGCGATGTCCAATGGCATTTCATGGGAACAGTGCTACCAGTTGTGGTTTCTAGATATCCACCGCAGGAGTTAATCCAAATTCCAAAAAACGCAACAACGGCCATTAAAACCGCCATGACCGCCATCGCGATCCTCCATGCTTTAATTGTCATGAAAACCATCCTCTCGCCCACCAGTACCAGTAGATGTCTTTACAGTCCCTCTTTCCAGCCCACTGACAGACCGGATGGGTGTACAGGAGCATAGACAGCAGCTCGCACATAGCATTCATGCGCCTATGCCCTGAGTCTTTTTAGGAATGTCTTTTGGGCAGTATCGCCATCTAAATCACAAGATCCAACCTTTAGATGGTCCTTCCAAGACCTCCCAACCTGCATTGAAGTAGACACGTCTGCAAAACTCGATATTTGAACCCCGACCTCCTTTTTCGGTGCGCTCTACCACATCGCGTGGATTGGTTCCAACCTCGGCCCAAGCAAGATTGGCACCAGATGCAGCTGATATCGGAGAAGAAACTGCACAGTTTAAGCCGGGTTCTAAGCCTGTGGCCAATCTGTACACAGCTACATAAAGGGAGTTAACAAGATCTGGATTGGTTCCATACTTTTCCATCATCGTGCCAGGCACAGTAATTCGTCTTCCAACTCCAGCAGAGTTGGCATGGGTGTTCATGCAAATCCGGGAGTAATAAGCAATCTCTTTGGGAGTGTGTTCGGGGCCAACTGGCTCTACGCAGGTAGAAAGGCTAAGCCCTGCCTCTTTGAGATTCTCAAAAGTTTGCAACCTGGTTTCAACAGGAATATTTGTTACAACACCCTCGCCCATGCGAACTGCATGATAGGCACCATTGGCACCGGCCTGCTTTACGCGCTGCGCCTGCTCTAAAGTTAGATCAAAGGAATTAATGAGCAGTGGCAAGTCGGGAGAGATTACTTCGCGAACAACCTCAACCATCTCGATAAGCCTCTCAAACTTATAAGAGGCTGTGCAAAGAACTAGGATCAGATTGGCCCCAGACTCTTCATAAGCTCTGGCGTAATCGCGAACCTCTTGCTCTGTGGTCTCGAGAACTCCCTTACGCACTCCATTACAAACTGCAAACGAGCAGAACTGGCAGTTTTTGGGACAAGGCGTTCCATTTAGACCAATCTGTGCATGAATTTCGGCTTTGCCATCGGTGGCCTGCTTTGAAAGCTCATTGCCTGCCCATCTAATGTAATAGGAATCAGCTGAGTTTGGGTCTATTCCGTAGAGAAATTCCATCTCATCATCTTCTAGACCCTTGCCCAATAAGCCCTTTTCGACCAATTCATAAACTCGTTTACTGCTTTCATCCATTACTAGAGTTCCTCCTAAAATCCTCGTTCCTATCAAAGATTCCACAAAACATTGCGCTAAAGATTGCGCAAAACTCTGCAGAAAATTCTGCACAAAACATTGCACAAAATTTGTTTGATACTAGGCTTTTGAAGCTACGATCACGGCGCTTCCAAAAGCCCCATCTGCAATATCAAGATCTATGTCAGCTAATTTGTCTTCTAGATGCTTTCTAATTGCTCGATCCTCTAGATATGCACGGTCATAGATTTTTTGAACCTTGATCACAGGCTTTAAAAATCCAAGCTCTGCAAGCATTTTTTCGTAGTCGTGAACATTTAAAACAGAGCCGCTGCCCATGTAATCACATAGATCTGAGCGAGTAGGCTCTGAGATTGGCTGTAATTCGATAATGTCTGCCACAGAAATTTTTCCATTGCTGGATAAAACCCTTGCAGCCTCGGATAAAACCTGGCGTTTATCTGCACAAAGATTGATTACACAGTTAGAAATAACAAGATCAAAGCTGCTGTCTTCAAAGGGCATTTCTTCTAGGTAAGCCTTGACAAAATCCACATTTGTTAGACCTGATTCAGCAAGGTTTTTGTTGGCTATCTCTAGCATCTCGTCTGTCATGTCCACGCCAACTACATGACCTTCAGGGCCAACTAGCTTAGCAGCCAATAGGCAATCGATTCCCCCACCGCATCCCAGATCTAAAACTCGATCTCCATAAGATAGGTCTGCCATAGAGATAGGATCGGCACAACCTCTAGATGCTCTAATTGCATCGGCTGGAAGATCAACTAGTGCCTCAGGAGAGTAGACCCCAGATTCTCCTGCAGACTCGCAGCAAGCACTACTAACTGATCGGGCGGTTTGCGCGTAGTGCTTTCTCACAGATTCGCGTGTGGACTCTTGCGCGGATTCTCGCACTGACCCACGTGCGGATTCGTCCACAGATTCTCGCACTGAGCCATGCACTGATTTACTTTTCTCCACCTCTTTAACAGCCCTAGCACAAGCCTCTATTGCTGTGGAAATATCTTCTTTAGTGTTGAAATAACCCATCGAAAATCTAATTGTTCCATCGGGATAGGTGCCCAGAACCTCATGTGCCCAAGGAGAACAGTGAATCCCCCTGCGAGTTGCAACTCCATATTGACTGCTCAAAAAGTAGGCGATGGCATTGTTGTCATAGTCTGGGAAGTCAACACTAAGAACTGCAACTGTATGCTCAGAACTCGGGTCACCACAAATCCGAGCTTCAGGAATTGCCTGTATGCCCTCTACGAGCATCTCTCTAAGTTCCATCTCGTGATGTCTGATTGCATCGACTCCCACCTGCTTTAGATAAAGAAGCGAGGCGTGCAAGCCATAAATTCCAACACTGTTGTATGTTCCAGCTTCAAATCTGAGAGGCAGCTCGTCTGGCATATGTTCAAGCCGCGAAAGGATGCCAGTTCCGCCAGAAACCAGAGGCTCTATACGATTCGCAATCTCTTGGGACATCACAATGCCGCCAATACCAGGAGGTCCCATTAGGCTTTTGTGTCCGGCAAAGCAAAGAACGTCTATCTCGTCGGCCGTCATGTCTATGGGTAAGCAACCTGCAGTTTGTGCTGCATCAATAGCAAAAGGTATGTCGTGTGCATGAGCAATCTTGGCAATTTGTTTAATTGGATGAATATTTCCTGTGACATTGGATGCGTGAGTACAAAGAATCAACTTGGTGTTGGGTTTTATCAGCCCCTCAATTGCATCCAATTTCATTCGGCCTAACTCATCGCAGGGGATCTTGTCGTATTCAAGCCCTTTATCAGCCAGTTGGATCAGCGGTCGTATCACAGCATTGTGCTCCATGGAGCTAACTATCACATGGTCATCAGGATGCAAAAATCCCTTCAAAAGCAAGTTGAGACTAAAAGTCACAGATGGCGTATAAACCACATGTTTTGGATTTGGATATCCGAACAGATCTGCAAGCATCTGTCTGGTTTCGCTCGAAACTTTAGCCGATTCACAGGTTTCGGTATGACCATCTCTATTGAGACTGCATCTAACCTCCGCTAGATACCTAACAATTGCTTCTGCAACTCCTGGAGGCTTTGGAGAACTAGTGGCGGCATTGTCTAAAAAGATCCTGTTGCCAGCTTGTTTGCCAGCTTTGTTGTCAGCTTGTTTATCTGATCTTGCGGTGGTCTTCTTTAAAGATGTGTGAGCTAAAAGCCTAGGATCTCGTTTATTTGGAACTTCCCAACCCGCATCTTCTAGCTTGGATTTAGCTGCAGTAAAGTTGGCTGCCAAGGTGCTGGCATCGACCATCTTTACTCCCCTAGGTCTTGTTCCTGCATTGACCCAAGCAACATTCATGTTTCCATACACAACATCGGTTCCAGCTGCTAGCCTAAGTGCCCCACCTACAACTTCTCTAGCTGGAAGTTTTGTGGTGCAAGATCCCTCCCAGGCAGATCCCGGAACTGGAACAAGAGAACAAGTGCCAGCAAGAACCGGCTCATATTTGAGGATTTGAAGGATGCGCTCAGCAATCTCTCTAGGATCTAAGTCTGGACGAAGAGGTTCCACTCCGGTGCAGATCTTTAAACCAGCTTCGCGACAGGCATCTAATGTTGCAAAGCGTTTTTCAAGAGGGATTCGAGTGATCTGGCCCTCTCCTAGCCTGGGAGCATGATAAACAGTATCAACTCCCACATCCCTTAACAAAATCGCTGTCTCTAGATCAAAATCATCAATGTTTGCCATTAGCGAAAGATCATCAGAGACATGTTTTCTAACGGCTTCGACTACATCTAGGTATCTATCTATTCCATAAGAACAGGTGCTCATTAATGAAATCAGATGGATTCCGAGCTCATCAAAGGTGCAGGCATACTCCACAATCTGCTCGATCGAAATCTCTAAAGCACTTGTCCAAGAAGAATTGGATTTTGCAAAAGAACAAAATGTGCAATCACCATCGCAGGGATTGGCATCGAGTCCAATTTGGGCGAATACAGCTGCCTGATTATTGCTAGCCCGCATTGTCAAATCGCGCGAAGCCCATCTTAGATAAAAAGACTCGGCCGATAGAGGATCTATAGCACAAAGAAATGCTAGTTCATCTGCGTTTGGTTTATTCCCCTGCATAGCAGAGTCAACTATGTTTACGAGCTTTGAATCCAATACTCTCTCACCTCTTTGTAGAATGCAATTAGTCGACTATATCAAATAGCACCCAAGCACAGTGCTCCAATTTATGCATTATTTTTTGAAGGTGAAAATTATTTGCAGCTCTGTTGTATCTGTTGTATTCGCCCTGTTGTATCATCGACGCGTTGTCAGGAAATTCAAAAGCACCTGTTTTATACCTGTGATTGCACTGTAATTGTGCATGGTGTTTACGCACTGCGCTTTCGTCATGTGTTTGCGCTTGCATCCTAGTTATTGCAGGTACACATGTGCAGATTGGAGCAAAAATGGATAAGCCAGTTCTTTATTATTGGGCACCCTGCGAGACCTGTGCTGTAACAGTATCTTTTGCCAACGAAAACGGGATAGATTTAGATAAGCGTGATGTAGAGCAGGTAGGACCTTATCAAGAGCTTTTGGGGCTTGGAGGAAATGCCGATCTAATTCCCTACCTTTATGCTGAGGGAAAGCTGATTAACGGAAACGACGACATCATCGCTTATCTAAAGGAGAAATATCACGCCTAATTTGTTGGGCATTAGCATCTCTGTAGTTGCTTAAAAGCTTGGACAAAAAGGCAGACCAAACTCAAAAGCAACCCGGATACGCAGGCAAGAGAAGACGTATCCGGATTGCGGTATGCAAAAATCAAATCATATTTCGTGAAAATAATCAAAATAAGTAGTGCAATTCACTACAAAGTGAAACACGGTACACAAGCGGCCCGGGTACCCAAACGCACCACCAGAGCAGCTCTGTCACCCAAACAC
>CAZOMM010000064.1:2227-10127 GCA_964581165.1 uncultured Coriobacteriaceae bacterium | reverse complement strand
GGTACTACACAGACTTTTTGTGCGAGGAAAGCTGCGGCAAGTGCACTCCATGCCGCGAGGGACTGCGCCAGATGCGTGGAATACTCACAAGAATCTGCGATGGCGAAGGTCAAGAAGGCGATGTCGAGATGCTCGAAAAACTCGGGCATATGATGGAAGATGCTTCGCTTTGTGCCCTTGGTAAAACTGCAGCAAATCCTGTGCTGACTACCATCAAATTCTTTAGAGAAGAGTACGAGGCACATATTAAAGGTCATAGCTGCCCCGCAGGAGTTTGCGCGAACCTCACCACTTTTGCCATCGATCCAGATCTTTGCACTGGCTGTGGTGCCTGCACCAAGGCATGCGCTGTTGATGCCATTTCTGGCGAGCGCAAGCAAGCACATGTGATAGATGCGAACAAGTGCATCGCCTGCGGAAGCTGTAGAGATAGGTGCCGCTTTGATGCCATCATCACAGAGAGGAGGGCCTCATGAGCGAGAAGTTCTCTATCACGATAGATGGCAAAGAGTGTGTCTGCGAACAAGGCGAGTATATCTATGACATTGCCAAGCGTAATGGAATCTTTATACCAGTTCTTTGCAGATTTGATGCCTTTGATGATCACACAGCTTGCTGCAGGGTTTGCATTGTTGAAGTCATAGACAGCAGAGGTCGCTCTAAGGTTGTTGCATCTTGTGTTTATCCCGTAGATGGGCCTTGTGAAGTTCTCACCAATTCGGAAAAAATCCGTGAAGAGAGATCGATTATCACAATGCTTTTAACACAGAGAGCACCCGAGGCAACAAACCTTGCTGATCTTTGTGATTCAGATGCACCTGAGGGCTTTGATCTTGCTTCGTTGATAAGCATCGACGGAGAAAAGTGTGTTCTGTGCGGCCTTTGCGTGCAAGCTTGCAACGCGATGGGTTCAGGAGCGATCTCCACAATTCTTAGAGGAACTGATAAGCGAGTTGCCACTCCATACGATGAAGAGTCTTTGGATTGCTTAGGCTGCTTGAGCTGCGCTAATGTGTGTCCAACCAATGCCATTGAATACAGCTCGTCTGACGAGACCATTAGCATTTGGCATAGAGATTTTGAAGTAGCTCATTGTGAATGCTGCGGAGCTGTCATTGGATCTGTTGAGACCCTAAAGCGTGCAAGCTCTGTTGCTGGCACCGAAGTTCAAACTCTTTGTGAATCTTGCAGGAGAGTTTCTGTAGCTAAGCAGATGGAAGGGGCCTGGCCTTACAAATAGAGCAAATAGGCTAGAGTCAAGGGGGATGAGCTGCTCACATAAACAAACAACCCGGATGTTGATTTTAGATAGCATCCGGGTTGTTGTATTTGTTGTGTGTGGTTTGTACGTTGTTTGTACGTTGTGCTTTGTGCTGGGGTTGCTGGAAGTTTGTGAAGTTTGTGTTGGGAGTTTTCCCAGCAATCTATTTAAGAGCTTTAAGGGCTTTTAGTATTTGCTCATAACGAGCCTTTTCATCGTCGTCGAGCCTGTCGTAAGGGCAAAGCCCATCTCTGTCTGCGGTTCTAACATTGTCACTAAAGGGGAGCATTGTGGCGATTTTTCGGCCCTCTAGCTCTTTGTTTAGAAAGTCCTCATCATCGGCTGAGGTAACTTTATTGCACACATATAGAAGATTTTTGATACCAATCTCAGCAGACATTTTTTCGATTAAATCTGCGCATTCTAGGGATCTCTTGCCGGGTTCTACAACAACTATCAAAACATCTACGGCCTGAGCTGTGGCGCGACCTAGATGCTCAACACCGGCTTCCATGTCCATAATTAGAGTTTCGTTTTTATTTAGGACAAGATCATCCACAATGCACTTTAAAAAAGTGTTCTCTGGGCAGGCACATCCGCCGCCGCCTCTATTTGCAGCTCCTAGAACCATCAAAGAAACGCCATTTACATCTACACCAAACTTTTCCATCAAATCGTCTACTTTAGGATTCAATGTAAACATTTGACCCATAACGCCTGTTTTGGCACCGGTGCGCTCTTCAATGAGTCCTGTGCGATAAACCATCGGAACAATCTGTTCTTGCTGCTCGTCTGTGACTCCAAAGGCGCTAGCAAGATTTGCATCGGAATCTGCATCGAGTGCAAGAACTTTTTCTCCGTTGTCTGCAAGCATTCGTGCAATGCATGCAGCAACGGTTGATTTACCAACTCCGCCTTTTCCAGAAACTGCAATTTTCATTAGATGCTCCTAATCAAGTTGAGTCTTTAGATAGAAAGCTGAAAAAGCTGAGCCTCAGTGCTTAGATACATCGGTGCTTATATAAATATGTAAAAGCAAATATGTAAAAGCACTAAGACTCAGTAAAAGCTCGTACTGAATGCAGCCTCCTAAGTATAGGTCAATAAGATTTCTCTGTGTTAAAGCAGAATTGTGAGGATACTTGCGAGGTAGGATTCAAAATTCAAAAGATAAATGTCTGATAATATATCTTATGTAAAGTAATTTCCCCAGCGCGGCTTCTGTGTATCTCGCCCACCCGGCAATCTGTCAACAGTGCTTTGATACAGCTATAACCGTGTTAGAAGCACTCAACAACGGTAGCCTCTCAACAAAGGGTGCGCAGAATGCCGGTGCTGGCGAGTTCCGCAGCGAGCGAAAACATTTAGAAAAATCTTTCTAAAATTAAGTTCACCCAAGTAAAAGCTTGTTATGTAGAACAAAAAGCGCGAGCGAGGACTGTCTGAGCCCAGCGCGGCTTCTGCGCACCCACCAGATAATCGCTTCAATACTGTGTTGCGTACTTCGATGACTTAAGCGAGTCTGAAGCGAGTCTGCAGTAAATCTTTAAATAAGCACTCCATTGCAATGATCTATTGCGTGTTGGACGACCTCTGCATTCCACTCTTGCATCTTACGCTTTCGAGGAAGCAGTTTTCCGTCCTCTAATATCTCGTAAGAAACAGTAATTCGCCTATAACGACGAACTTCGTTTTCTCCCTCTAGAGAAAGACAGTTTTCTATGGCCTTAAAGGCAATCGCTGATTTTTCTATTACTGGATTAAACATCACGTAATATCTGCCGTCGTACTCATAGGCAATGATAGCCTTGTTGAATCCAATTTGATTTGCAGCAAGGCAGGCGCAGTTGTTGCCCAGCGATTCCATTGTGTCTAGTAAATCTTGGGCAATATCTGCATCTTCTGCTGTGGCCGGCTCGCAGGGCTGAGACAAAAACTCCGTGTCTTTAACAATTTCTCTAATCATTAAAACTTCCTATTGATTCTATTAGGCACTATCGACTAGCAGCTCGTATGAACAAAGTTCCAAGAGACTCCAAGAACAAAATATCAACAAGCTGCTAATCAAAAAAATCTTAAGTATTTGTTAGCTGTTAGGCACTCATTAGCATTAGCTGTTCGTCACCTAGCAGTTCGTTACTTAGCTTAGACCCTCGCTACTTAGCGACGATGTTTACAAGCCTGCCGGGCACAAAGATGATCTTTTTGACATCCTTGCCCTCGATGTTCTTTGCGATAAGCTCTAGGGCCAATTTCTTAGCATCCTCTTCGCTGATATCTACAGGAACATTTGTATGAGCCTTGATCTTGCCATTAAGCTGAATGACGATTTCGACCTCATCGGCCTTGGCAAGCTCAGGATCATAGTCTGGCCAGGCTACTTCGTTTATAGAACAGCTTCCGCCCAAAACTTCGTGATAAAGCTCCTCACAAAAATGCGGAGCAAAAGGCGAAAGCAGCTTAACAATGGTCGAAGCAACTTGAGTGCAGAGCTCCATATCGCGCTGAGACTCTGGGATCTTAAGATATGCTGTGGTCTTGTTTACAAGCTCCATCAAAGCAGCAATAGCGGTATTAAAAGCTTGCTTATCCATGTCGTTTGTAAACTTGCCAATTACTCTGTGCATCTCTCTTTGCAGATCTGCATTAGCCTGCAAAAGGCCATCTGCATCAAGCTCAGTTATCTGATTGGCATCTAGAGAGCCATCCTTCTCCCCCATTAATATCTGGACGATTCTCCAGACCCTGTTCATGAATCTATACATGCCCTCAAGGCCCTCATTAGACCATTCAAGATCCTTATCGGGGGGAGCCATAAACAAGATGTAGGCACGCAGCGCATCGGCACCATATTTTTCAATCATATCCTCGGGGGCAATGACATTTCCCAAAGACTTAGACATCACAGCGCCATCGAGTTTAACCATACCCTGGGTCAAGAGGTTTTCGAAGGGCTCATCAAAACTGAGCATCCCGGCATCGCGCATGGCTTTAACAAAGAATCGCGAGTAAAGCAGGTGCAAGATGGCATGCTCGATACCGCCGATGTATTGATCGGTAGGCAGCCAGCGATCGGCCTTCTCACGATCAAAGGGAAGCTCTTTATTGTGGGGGTCTGCATAACGCAGGAAATACCACGAGGAGCAGGTAAAGGTGTCCATTGTGTCAGTTTCCCTATGAGCATCGCAGCCACACTTGGGACACTTAACCTCACAGAAAGAGGGAATATCCTTGACGGTCTTGCCTGCGGCAATATCCACATCCATGGGAAGTATCACTGGCAGATCTTCGTAAGGCACAGGAACAATTCCACATTGAGGGCAGTGAATAATTGGGATGGGATTGCCCCAGTAGCGCTGCCTAGAGATAAGCCAGTCGCGGAGTCTGTAAGTGACGGTCTTGCGGCCCTCTCCTTTATCCTCCAAAAAACTAGCGACAGCATCAAAGCCCTCGGAATCCTTGCCACCGCGCAAGCCTGTAAACTGTCCCGACTGCACCATATAGCCTTCGCAGTCAAAGGCCTCGTCCCAATCGACATTGCTAACAACTTGTTCTTTTTCGTCCTTGAGACTGGGATACAAAGGATCATCCTTTGGTAGAACAACTGGAACTATTGGCAAATCATATTTGCGAGCAAATTCAAAGTCGCGTTGATCTCCCGAGGGAACGGCCATAACAGCGCCTGTTCCATAATCCATCATTACGTAGTCGCATACCCAGATGGGAACCTTTTTTCCATTAACTGGGTTAACAACATAGCGACCTGTAAAGGCACCGTGCTTTTCGCGACTGCCCATGGAGCGTTCAACGGCTGTAGATCGATGGGCAATCTCGATTACCTCATTAACAGCAACCTCATACTCAGTGCCCGCGACAAACTCAGACACCAGAGGATGCTCAGGTGCAAGTAAGAAGAATGTGCAGCCAAACAAAGTGTCGGCCCTGGTAGTAAAGACAGTGATCTTTTGGTCTGTTGGCTCCCCTGCTGCATCACAGAGGGTAAAATCCACCTCTGCTCCCTCAGAGCGACCGATCCAGTTTTCCTGCATCTGCTTTACGCGCTCTGGCCAGCCCTTGAGTTTGTTTAGATCGTCTAGTAGTTCTTGAGAGTAATCAGTGATCTTGAAATACCACTGTTCGAGCTCTCGTTTTTCTACAACAGATTGACATCTCCAGCACTCGGATCCATCTAAAACCTGTTCGTTGGCAAGAACGGTTTTACAGCTAGGACACCAATTAACCGGAGAGGATTTGCGCTCCACAAGACCCATCTCATAGAGCTTGAGAAAAATCCACTGTCCCCATTTGTAATATTCGGGATCACAGGTGCGGACAGTTCTATCCCAGTCATAGGAAAAACCCATGCGCTTAAAAGAGGACTTCTGTGTTTCGATATTGGAATATGTCCACTTTGCGGGATGAGAATTGCGCTTAATAGCGGCATTCTCGGCCGGGAGTCCAAAAGCGTCCCAGCCAATGGGATGCAGCACATCAAAGCCGCGCATTTTGGCATATCGAGCTATAACATCACCAATCGTGTAATTGCGCACATGCCCCATATGTATATCGCCTGAGGGGTATGGAAACATCTCCAAAACATACATCTTGGGCTTAGAGGTATCGTCAGAAACCTTAAACGCCTCGGTTTCTTCCCAGATCTTCTGCCACTTGAGTTCTATCTCTTGTGGCTTGTACTCTGATATCAAGCCTCTTCCTCCTTAGCTGCGCCCTGCTAGGCGCTTATCAGGTGCTTATACGGCGTTAGTCCGGCGCTTATTTTGGGCGGCCTTACATAGCCTTACCTTAGTCTTAGCTAGTCTTACTTAGCTTTATCTAGCCTCATCTAGCCCTACCTAGCTTTACTAGTTTTACCTGGCCCTACCTATATCCTGAAGTAGATGCCGAAGCCGAATCCTTTAAAACAACATCGTGAGCTCCACCCTCAACAATAGAGGTGGCACTAACAAGTGTGAGTTTTGCCTTTTCTTGGAATTCTGGAATCGAAAGAGCACCGCAGTTGCACATTGTCGAGCGCATCTTTACTAGAGTCTGTGCGACATTTTCCTTAAGGGAGCCGGCATATGGCACATAGGAATCAACGCCCTCTTCAAAGGACAGACCCTCTTTGTCGCCCATGTCGTAGCGTTGCCAATTGCGAGCACGTGCAGACCCCTCGCCCCAGTATTCCTTCATATAACTGCCATTGATGTTCACACGAGCAGTGGGACTCTCATCAAATCTTGCAAAGTAGCGGCCAAGCATCAAAAAGTCGGCACCCATGGCCAAAGCAAGTGTCATATGGTGATCGTATACAACCCCACCATCAGAACAGATGGGAATGTAAGTACCGGTTTTATCTAGATACTCATTGCGAGCCCTTGCAACATCGATAACAGCAGTGGCCTGACCTCGACCTATGCCTTTTTGCTCACGAGTAATGCAAATGGAGCCGCCGCCAATACCTACCTTGACAAAGTCGGCACCGCAATCGCTGAGAAAATTAAAACCATCTGCGTCCACAACGTTTCCGGCACCCACCTTAACCGAATCGCCATAGACAGAACGTATCCACTCTAAGGTAAGTTTTTGCCACTCTGTAAAGCCCTCAGATGAGTCGATGCAAAGCACATCGGCCCCGGCTTCTATAAGCGCGGGCACCCTCTCTTTGTAATCGCGAGTGTTAATACCGGCACCAACCATATAGCGCTTATGGGCATCGAGCAGCTCGTTTGGATTTTCTTTATGAGAGTCGTAGTCTTTGCGAAAGACCATATACAAGAGCCTGTCATCGTTATCAACAATGGGTAGAGCATTTAGTCTGTGATCCCAAATGATGTCATTTGCCTCAGACAAAGTGGTATCAGCACTAGCCACAATGAGTTTTTCGCGAGGAGTCATAAAGTCGCGAACCTTGGCATCCAAAGACATGCGTGAGAGCCTGTAGTCGCGGCTGGTAACGATTCCAACAATCTTGCCGTGAGGAGATCCATCTGCAGTAACAGGCATGGTGGAATGCCCAGATTTAGCCTTGAGCTCCACAACATCTTGCAGGGTCATGTCGGGAGATATATTGGAGTCGCTCTCGACAAAACCAGCCTTGTAATCCTTAACGCGCGCAACCATTTGCGCCTCGTTTTCGATACTTTGCGAACCATAGATAAAAGAAAGACCACCCTCTGTAGCCAAGGCCACAGCCATCTTGTCATCCGATACCGACTGCATAATGGCCGAGGTAAGCGGAATTGATAGCTCAATGGATGGTTTTTCTCCCTTTTTATATTTAACTAGTGGTGTTTTTAGACTTACCTGATTTGGAGTGCATTCAGAAGATGAATATCCAGGAACTAGCAGGTACTCATTGAATGTGTGTGCAGTTTCGGGATAAAAGTATGCCATGTCCCCGCTCCCTTATGTCTTTATATGGCTGTTTTGCGGCTCGCGCTGTCTTAACCGTGCCGCTTTTGCAGCCTGTGCTGCCTTAAATTTGATAGTAATAACGCTACGCTTAATCTTATCTAAATAGCGCAACAAGGGCGCTTGTATGTGCAGTGAGTGGGGAGATTTAAAAGCTTGCACTATGTTAAACCGACGTTGGTGCGATTGTCGGATGGGTGCACTACGTAGGAGTGAGTGCTGCGC
>CAZOMM010000064.1:0-2127 GCA_964581165.1 uncultured Coriobacteriaceae bacterium | reverse complement strand
GTGCGATATTGGGCGCGATATTGAATGAACTATCAGATTCAGACTGCATAGACTGCATAGACTGCAATACATAGCCATGTCTTGTTGCAGTAATTGGAAAACCGCCGGTACGAAGGATTGCGATATCCTGCACTATCACCTGACGACTGACTCCCGTTAGATCTGCTAGCGCTTTCCCTGGAATCGGAGATCTCGATTCACTAAGCCTCTTTATAAGAAGTTCCCTGCGCTCCGTACCGCTCACAGTTTGTAGTCTCCTTCCAGCAGTCTTAGGTTTTTGAGGCTTAAATCCAAGGCTTCAACCGAGTGAGTGAGGGCTCCACAAGATATATAGTCTGCGCCCAATCCAGCAAGTGTGGCTATAGTATGTTCATCGACATTGCCAGAGATTTCTATCCTAGACCTTCCGGATATCAAGTCTATTGCTTCAGACATCTGATCTAAGTCCATGTTGTCAAGCATTATGATGTCTGCGCCCGCTTCAGTCGCTTCTAAGGCCATTTCGAGGCTTTCGGCCTCTACCTCTATAACACAGGTTATAGGTGCCCTTTTTCTAGCTGCTTGCACAGCTGCTCTAACCCCACCAGCAGCGTTAATATGATTGTCTTTGAGCATTATGGCCGACGACAGATCGACCCTATGGTTTAGGCCTCCTCCTATACGAACAGCTTCTTTATCAAAAAGCCTCATACAAGGAACGGTTTTTCGGGTATCTACAAGCTTTATCTTGCTACCCTCGAGCATCTCGACCATTTTTTGGGTTTTAGTTGCAATTCCGCTCATCCGCTGAAGATAGTTAAGAGCTGTTCTTTCTCCAGAAAGGATCGCCCTAACATCTCCTCGCACCGTTGCTATCAGCTGACCGGGCTTTACTTCGTCGCCATTGCTAATGGATCCAAGCACTTCAGAATTTGAATCGAGAATCTTAAACACATGAGCAAATACATCCAAGCCAGCAATAATCCCATTTTGCTTGGCAATAAGAGATGCCTCTGCACGCGCAGCTTCGGGACAGACCGCCTCTGTACTTAGATCTCCATGGGGCATGTCTTCCTTGAGTGCAAGCCTGATGTATTCATCGGCCACAAGCGATATGGTGGTGGGATTCAACTACTTGCCTCCTGATTTCTTTAAGTAGATTCAAGAATTGTCAGCAATCAGCAAAGATCCTGACTTATCCTAGCTTGGTTTATTAGCTATAGACCTGTTTACTTACGAAAGCCCTATCTTCGCTGCCATCACAAGCATCGCAAGCATCTACTGGCAGGCTTTTACCAGTAGATATCGTGTAGGCTGCTCGCTTAGAAAACACCAAAGCTTCTAGCAAACTGTTGCTGGCAAGCCTGTTGCGCCCATGAACTCCAGTACAACTTGTCTCTCCTACCGCATAGAGGCGATCCATTGTTGTTCGTCCGTCTAGATCTACGGCTATTCCACCCATGAAGTAATGCTGAGCAGGAACAACGGGAATGGCTTCTTTTGTGATGTCATAGCCTTCTTTTAGGCACTCTTCGTAAATGTGGGGAAAGTGCGAAAGTATGATCTTTGTGTCAATCTTCTCAAAAGAAAGCCACACGTGTTCACTTCCCTCTCTACCCATCTCATCAAAGATCGCTTTAGTTACTAGGTCTCGTGCTTGCAATTCATCGCAGAATCGCTCACCAGAGGAGTTGAGCAAAACTGCGCCCTCTCCCCTACAAGACTCCGAGATCAAAAAAGATCGCCCTGGCCTGCCTGTATACAGGCTAGTTGGATGGATTTGCACATAATCCATATCTTTTAGGGCAACACCATGCTCTCGAGCTATGCGGCAGGCATCGCCTTTTAAAAGTGGATAGTTTGTTGAATGCTCATAAAGCCCGCCAATGCCACCAGTGGCAAGTACGGTAGACTTGGCGATAATGCTTAGCTTTTCTCCCAAAGGGTTCTCGGCAACAATGCCATCGCAAACAGTATCACAGTTGCTTTTTGGATTGTTTGGATTGTTTGGATCGGCGCTGAATGAGGTGCTGAGCGAGGTGCCGGACGAGGTGTCGAACGACCCCAAGCATGCTGGCGATTCTATGATGTCCAGCATTGTGGTGTTCTCTAGAATCCTCACCTGAGGAAGCGCCCTAACCTGCTCCA
>CAZOMM010000063.1:8075-10401 GCA_964581165.1 uncultured Coriobacteriaceae bacterium | reverse complement strand
GCTGCCCGGTGTAGCGGGCCGCCTCCGCTGAAAATCATAGCATGTCCTAGGAGATCTGCCTTCATAAGCTTTATGGAGATTTGCACCTAGGACATGCTTAACATTCTGCTTGACATGCCCTTAATATGCCGTCGGGTCAAAAGCTCTCCGGATCGAGAGTCCATAAAAGCGTCAGTCAAAAATCATCAGAACAAAGGAGTACGCTTGGATACGAAAAAGACATATCAAAATAAGGTCATGGAAACCTTGTTTGAACGGCGCAGTATACGCAAATACCTCGACAAACAACTTGATCCTGATGCCCTCGAGGCCATTGTTGAGGCTGGACTGCGCGCGCCAAGTGCAGGCGGTGCGCAAAGCCCCATGTTTGTTGTCTGTCAAAACAAAGAAGCAAACCTACTTCTTGGGCAACTCAGTCACGATCTTTACAACGAGGGTTATTATCCGGTTTCTAAAGCACAACCAAGCACAGCGGACGATCCAAACAATATCGACGGATTTTACGGGGCACCCTGTGTAGTTCATTCCTTTACTCCAAAAGATTATGAATATGCGCCCTTTGATGCAGCCATGTCTGCCTGTTACATGATGCTTGCTGCTTGGTCTTTTGATATTGGGAGCTGCTTTATTAGTCGAGCCAAGCGTTTGTTCGATACAGATGAAGGGCGAAGCTTTGCCAGCCAGCATAATGTGCCTAGCAACTACGAGGGTGCATTTCACCTTTGCTTGGGCTATCCCTCAGATCTTTCTCGTTCAGCCAAACCCATATACCAAAATCGCCTCCAATGGGTTCATTGATATTTAAAAAGCGAGCAGTAACAGCTAAGACTTTTATACTCCCCTCTTACGCCCCCAGTGTGTCAAATGGAATAACAGCCACCCCATCGTCTCTAATATGCGCTACACCACCAACTCCAACAATGACAGCTTTAAGCGTTGCAGGCTTCTCTCCACGTTCGATCATCTTTCTATCAAGAGATAAAACATTTCTAGCGCCCTCGTTTTCTTGAACGGAACTCAGCTTAACTTCGAATGCAGCCCAAGAGCCGTCTTCCTTTTGCACAATAAAATCAACCTCAAGATTAGAATCATCGTGGTAGTGCATAACTTTGGCTCCCACTGTTCGGGAGTACACAATAAGATCGTGAGCAACCAGAGACTCAAACAAAAAGCCTAATGTCTTTTGATCATCCAAAAGAGAATCGGGACTTGCACCCAGCGCCACAGCAGCAAGTGATGGATCTGCAAGATGCCGCTTTTTAGAGGAGCGAATACGAACAGGAGATCTGAGGGCTGGACTCCAAGCGGGAATATCACATACAAAAAAGATCTTTTCTAAAGCGGAAAGATAATTTGTTATCGTTGCTGCACTGAGCGAAGATGAAAGCTCTTCTGCTCCCGCACTATCTTTAGCAATAGTTCTATTGCTAGCTAAAGTGGATTCGTTACGTGCAAGCGATGTGATGAGCCTGCGAACCTTGGCGGGATTGCGCGCCACACCGTCGACTCGTTCTAAATCTTCTCCAGCTATTGCATCCAAATATGAATTTGCTATTGCCATTGACTGCTCTACCGAAAACTGTGCTGCAGCAGGCCAGCCTCCATGGCAAATTGCCGTTGCAAGATCTCCCAATGACATTTGAGATTTGCCAGCAGGAGCCTCGCCAGTAAACAAAGCACCCAAAGAACTTTCGCCACTCGATAAGCCCAGCTCTTGGAGTGTAAGAGTGTCCATACGAAGATGTCCGATCCTACCAGCTCCACTATGAATTGGCCTTGACATATCAGATATCGTTGCAGAACCAGTAAGTATGAACTGTCCGGGTCTGCCCTGCGCCTGATCACACTCATAGCGAACAGCATCCCATGTAGCAGGCACCTCCTGCCACTCGTCTATCAAACGTGGGCGCTCTCCTTTTAGGGCTGTTGCCGTATCCGTTTGAGCCAGTCGCTTGTTTTGATAGTTGTTTGCTGGGTCGGCAATCCTCAATTCCGATGCTGCCTGAAGCGACGCAGACGTTGTCTTTCCACACCATTTGGGACCTTCGATAAGAACAGCTCCAAAGGTGTCAAGACAATCTTTGAGAAGTTCATCGCTCAAACGAGGGATGTACATGCTATCCACTCCTGTCTTCTATGGGCATCTATCCTCTGAGTTTTTCAAGGGATCCAATTCTGTGAAGATCTCTATGAGTGTCTCTATGGGCATCTCCATGAGCATCTTCATGAATAGGAATCTCTATGGGCATTTCTATGGGTAGGCATCCCTATGGAGTCTCATTTTATTCGAAAAGTGAATAGTGTTTTATTTGAAAAGCTAATAATC
>CAZOMM010000063.1:0-7975 GCA_964581165.1 uncultured Coriobacteriaceae bacterium | reverse complement strand
GCCACTAGCTAAATGTCTCTAGCCAAACACCTCTAGCTAAGTGCCACATCCAAAATCATCATCACTAAAAAGCCAGCGATAAAACCAAGTGTGCCAATGTTGGAATGTACACCCAAATGAGACTCGGGAATTAGCTCCTCTACAACAACATAGACCATTGCACCTGCAGCAAAAGCGAGAAGCCATGGCATAACGGGAACAATCAGCGCACTGATAAGTACAGTAAGAATCCCAAAGATGGGTTCTACTATCCCCGATAAGCTACCAAGCAAAAAGGCGCGAAGACGTGAGCCTCCCTCATTTGCCAAAGGCAGAGAGATTGCTGCGCCCTCTGGAAAGTTTTGCAAGCCCATCCCTACTGCAAGCGCCAAGGCCATACCTAAGTGCGCCTCGCTACCGGTCTGGGCCGCCATGGCAAACATAACACCAACACTCATACCCTCGGGAATGTTATGCAAGGTCACAGCGGAGAACAAAAGTGTGCTGCGCTTCCAGCTGCTTGGCAGGCCTTCGGGCTTTGAGCTTCCCATGTGCACATGAGGAAGAACAAAGTCGAGAAGCATGATAAAGCCCACGCCTAAAACAAAACCTCCAGCAGCAGGTATCCAGGCAATCTGGCCCTGCTCGGAGGATTGTTCGATGGAAGGAATCAACAAAGACCAAACACTGGCGGCAATCATCACGCCTGCCGCAAAGCCCAAAAAGATGTGATGCGAAAGTTTGCGCTTGTTGGCAAAAACAAAGACCATAGCAGAACCAGCTATGGTCATAAGCCAAGTAAAACCTGTTCCAAGTGCAGCCCATGAGAGCGCCTGCGTCATATCCATAGAAAGTGTTCCAAAATTTTAGTCCCCAAAGTGGGTCGGCCTAAAATTGGCTCCAGCTAAGAAACAATATTAATTGGGGTCTCCCCTGCTATTACACGTGCGACATTTTCCCACACAGTGCGATGGGCGCGATAGAACATCCCTTCAGTCACTCCACCAATATGTGGCGAAAAAACCACACGACGCATTGCGGATTCACTCATATTGATTAACGGATTATCCAACTCCACAGGTTCGGGAGCTACAGTGTCCAAACCCGCCGCTGCAATACTTCCAGTCTCAAGAGCTTCGACTAGGGCCTCGTTGTTTACTATCTCGCCACGCGCAGTATTTATAAGAATCGAATCGGGCTTCATCTTGGCGAGAAAAGCCGCATCTACCATTCCACGAGTTTGATCTGTTACCGGCACGTGAATGCTAATTATGTCGCAGCTTGTAATAATCTGCTCAAGCTCGGCAAATGTGACAGCCAGCTCAGACTCTGCTTTTTCACTCAGGCGAGTTCTCTTGTTGTAAAAAATCTTGCATCCCCAAGCCTTGAGCTTAGTTGCTGTTGCTTGTCCGATTGCGCCCAAGCCAACAAGACCCACGGTGCAATCCCCAAGTTCCCTGATGCCCTCAACCATCATGTTTTCTTTTACCTTGATCTGATTGCCAGATCTCACGGCATTATCGGCACAAACCACATCACGAAGACAGGACAGCATCAAAAGGATGGCTTGCTCTGCCACGCCATCAGCGTTTGCGCCAGCATTGTTGCAGACCACTATTCCTCTTGACCTAGCTGCATCTAGGTCGATGGCATTAAAGGCAACGCCTTCGGAGTGAACAAGCTTGAGATTTTTCATGCCATCCATGAGCTCGGCATCGACCGGACTAATAGCATCGGCAAGAATAAAATCTGCATCTGAAGCAAACGCAAGGATTTCTTGGTTGGAGCTACCACGCTTTGCCACGAGCAGTTCTACCTCTTTGGTAACAGGCAAATCTGGCATGTATTTTTCGGCCCGTTGTCTATCTCCAATTACTAAAAGCTTCACCTTGGCTCCTTTGCTAAGTAGAACAAATACAGATAAACCAAAATAGATCGAAACGGATCAATACAGATTGGGAGTTTTAAGTTACAAACCCAAAGGGCTAGTGCTAGTGCTAGTGCTATATCAACCAAAAGGGTCAGTGCCAAAGAAGAACTAGTATTACGTTAATCTAGTGCCGCATCAAATACGAGCAGAAAAACAAAACAGCTCAGAAACAAACGCACTGAGCTGTGAATGTGTGGTGGGCGTTACAAGATTTGAACTTGTGGCCTCTTCCGTGTCAGGGAAGCGCTCTCCCCCTGAGCTAAACGCCCTTATTTGCAGGCCTTGCCGTAGAACTCGCCGGCCACGCGAGCGATAGTCTAGCAGACTGTCAAAACATGTCAAAAGCGCAGCACCCGTATGCGCCAATCGTCCTTGCGAATGGAGGTGCGAGTGGGGGCTCGAGGGAAGCTCGAATGGAAGGCACAGCTTGGTTGCAAGCTTTACTACTATCGCAAAAAGGGATTAGTTTTGAGAAGTTACTGTGATTTCGCGGACATGTAAGAATGAAACAAGTTAGCCAATTTTTCCTCTATCCGCAGCGGTAGTTGGAATCTTCCCTCCAATAGGTTTGCCTGTATACCACTTTTTATTCTTCCCTTCGGAATCGCGATTCCACATGTACCAGTTGACCATTTTATACAGAGCTACAGCCGCAACAACAACCGCACCAAGAAAAAGGATTGAGATTAAGATAATGCCATCCAACTTGTTGAGAATGCCTGTATATTCAGACAAAATTCCAACACAAAGCGCAACCATGTCTGCAACAACCCCACATCGCAGACAAAATATGGGACCACTCATCAATATCTTTCTATAAAACGGAACCTTTTCTTGAAGATTAGAATAGACCAACATAAATAAAGGTATGGCCATATTAAGCAATGGGAAAAAAGTAAAACTATCTAAGAAACAAAATCCCTCACCTTTGAAGCTTTGGCAGTAGATCTTACAACCAATGGTGAGGATACAGATTAAAGATACAATCAGAAAAACAAGATAGGCTTGGCCTTTCCGTCCCGATTGTGTAAGCCAATTTACTTGTAGTTCATAGGAAATAAACGTGTCTAGTGCAAACTCTCCCCATCCATTTTTTGGCCGCTGATCTAAATTTGGATCCCGCGCCTCAAGGGAAATTAATCTTCTACGTGGTCCAGGGTTTTCATCACTTGGATTCCGGTTCCAAACACTCTGAGTTTGCAACACTACCTTATCTTCTGAGAGGGTTGCGTCCACATCAAATGCAGGTCCATTGCCTGTTTTGCCTTTGTTGCTTATATAACCCCAATCGGCAAGTGCTGAGAACAAGCAAGGAACGTGTTCCTCTCCTCGACACTTTGTCTTTGCTTGACACATCATCGACTTTGTCGGAGTTGGACTGAACGCAGTCCATTCAGGAGCGTTGATAGCGAAGATTTCTGACTCAGACGTTCCAATTCTGCTTAGAGGGTATCTCAAGAACTCTCCATGAAGATAGCTTCCATCAAACATCCTACAGCACACTCTTTTAAAATTAGACAAAATGCTACTTTCAATGTTAGGAAAGTTGGTCTGTTCAACGTATTCATGGAAAGTAAGCAGAATAACCATATCTTTCGCTGTAGATTGAATGGGAGTAGTCACCAGCAGAGTAACTGTTCTGTATACAAAATGAACAAAGAGTGCGAGAAAGGTTGGACAATTCTCTGCATATTCTTTGAATTCCTGCGCTATCCCTTCATCAGTATCTTCAACAGCCTCCCCATTCCCATTAATCTTGTCTTGATCCGACAGCTTATCCACGAATCGCTCAATGAATTCCTTTGGTGCTTCTGTGGGTGGGGTAAAACTACTAATCTCATCAAGCATACTTTGACACAGGGCCGGTGAGGGTTTTTTGTACTCGTCATCTGTGGTTGGCTTATAAAACCCTTTATCTATTGCGTCAGCTATGCTTCCTAAGATGATTTGTAATTCGATGTTATAACACATCTCACTAGGAGCAGTCTTTGCTTGTGTGCCATTAGCAAAACATGCTTCAAAACTGGATCCACGCGCCAGTTTGTCCTGTTCAACGATTGGAAGATATGTAGGCAACGTTTTCTCACCAAAAAAGGGTTCTGCTATTTCTAGTACTCGAACAAAATTGACACCAATGGTCGCCTTAATCTCCCATTTTCCTGCACTGAGATATGTAATATCCTCGTGACGATTATCGATCCAGCTCACATGATAGAACAGTTCGTAATAACACCTGTAAACTTTGAGAGCCTCCGAAAAATAATCCTTACCGTCCACGTAAAAATCCGTTTTTTGCACACAACTGTAATCTGAAGCACTTTCGGAGCCGCTCATTTATCCCATACATCCTTCTTAATTTGCTAAAAACAATGCCGGGGCTATCTGTTCACATCAATTAATTTCCCAAGTCTAGGATCAGAATTGATGTTTTTTTCGTACGCAGCACGAACAGCTGAATGTCTTTCACTTGAGGAAGTGTACTCAGCCTTTCGGCCGCGATTTTCACAAATATCGTAGTCCTCTATAAGTTTGGAAAACTCTTCTTCAGTAGAAGAGGGAGGTATTGGATTTCTTGAAAAATACATCGCTATTTTTTCGATATTGCTTATATCTAACGACTTTATTTTCATTTACATCATATATCCTTCACATACATCACTAGCGACAAGCCCCGGCTACTTGATACTCCCATCAGTCCAATAGAAGAACTGAAAGCCAATCTTTCCTATTATCTCGTTTTCATTAGTTGCTAACAAGGGTTTTATGACACAAAAAAGAGACGTTGCTGCGCTCGGTTTTCCACCCGATGGTTTCTTGCCCGAGGAGCACGCCTCTCGTTGAAAACTTATGGTGTCGGAGACGGGACTTGAACCCGTAAGCCCGAGATATGGGCACTAGCACCTCAAGCTAGCGCGTCTGCCAATTCCGCCACTCCGACGTGGTCTTAGCAAGGATCAATAGTATCCAAATACTACAGATGTGCAAGTGTCCGCTTTGGGTATTTCTGCTGAAAGGACACCAACTCTTCAACAGCCCCTGTTAACAAGCCTTCGATAGCTTAATGCGGATAGATAATCATCATCAAAAAGATGGTGATAAAAAATATTATGGCCAGTATGACCGTTATTCGGTCTAAGTTTTTTTCTATGATCGTAGTTCCAGAGAAAGTGCCCTGAAAACTGCTGGCAAGCATATCGCTGATGCCAGTGCCTTTACCAGAATGAAGCATAACCATGATTACAAGGCCAACACCCGAGATGGCCCAGACAATTAATGTGATGATGAGAAGAACGCTCAACTGAAATCTCCCGTTATCTTAGTCCCATCCCACGGGACTCTTTCTTACAACCAAGCGAGTATATCGATACTTCAATCAAGGAACAAGACAAATATAAGCACTTGAACCTATCGAAGGAAAAGGACTCTGCGTCAACGGCGATCGTGGCAATCGCAAATAACGCAAGTAAGTACCGCTATGAAAACAGGTCAAAGGCACAGCCTCTGACCTGTGAAATTTCTGGTGCCCCCGGGCCGATTCGAACGGTCGACACCCGCTTTAGGAGAGCGGTGCTCTATCCCCTGAGCTACGGAGGCGCGGCAAACATTGTAGCCGATGAAACATTAGGATAACCACTTTCAGAACTGTAAGTAAAAACAAACCGGCGAGGGGTTCTTTGGCTGACTTCGGGCTTCGGTTCGTAGTTCACTGCCCGACCCGGCCGGCCAAGCGCCCTAAACCCAGCTGGCCAAGCACCCTAAGCCCGGCCGGCTAAACGCCCCAAGTATTCACAGATTGCCTGACCGTCATCATTAGCACCTGCTGGCTGCTACCATGGGTGCCCGTCAGTTGCTGTCATGGACACCTGCCGACCGCCGCTATAGGTGCCCGCCAGCCGCCGTCATGGGCTTGTCATGGGTTTGTCATGGGTTCGTCATGGGCATTCACCGGTTGTTTGTGGCATGCCTAGAAAAATCCTTGCGCAAAATCTAGCCTCCTAATAGAATCCTTTCTTGCGCGGACATGGCTCAGCTGGTAGAGCATCACCTTGCCAAGGTGAGGGTCGCGGGTTCGAATCCCGTTGTCCGCTCCATTAAAACTTCTGCCCCGGTTTCTTTGCCGGGGTTTTTGTTTTTTGGGACTCTTGTAACTAAGCTGTGCCTTGGGTCATGATTTTAGGGTTATAGGCTTGGTTTTCGAAACATAGCCCCAAACATAACCCCCGGTTTTGGGTTATCGCAAGCGCCCGAGTAAGAAAACGCCCGAGGATTTTCTTTTCCTCGGGCGTTTAAATTATCTTTTGGAGGCGACGACCGGATTCGAACCGGTGGTAAAGGCTTTGCAGGCCTCTGCCTTACCGCTTGGCCACGTCGCCATCTGCGACAACAGATTTTAGCAGATATCTCAAGTAACAGACAAAAGCCTTAGAAGACATCCGATATCCGGCAGCTCAGCTGACTTCGCTACTTCACTCCTCTAAATTACTCCGCGTCTGAATCGCGTCTGACTCCCTAGCTCTGAACCCTCTGTCACTAGGCTCCCTGTCTCTGAGCCAAAATATTCTCTGCACTTGCAACCTTTACACAAAGGCAGAACAAGTCAGCCGCAGCAGAAAGATCCTCGATACTTGGATACGTAGGAGCTATGCGAATGGTGCGATCTTCTGGATCCTCCCCATAGGGATACATCGCACCTGCACCTGTGAGTTTTACCCCATGCTGCGCTGCCAGCTCCACTATGCGCTTAGCACAGCCAGGCAAACCATCAAAGGCAATAAAGTATCCTCCATCCGGGTCGGTCCACTCCCCTATTCCAAGACCGCCAAGATTGTCCTGTAAGGTCTTAATAACTATCTCGAACTTGGGAGCAATAAGTGCCGCCTGAGCACGCATATGCTTTTCTAAAGATCCTGGCTCACGGAAAAACTCCACATGCCTTAGCTGATTGACCTTATCTGGGCCGATCATTGCATATTTCAGAAAGTCCTTGATCTCTGCAATGTTTGCATCCGAAGCCGCAACTGCTGCAATTCCGGCACCAGCAAAAGTGACCTTAGAAGTCGATGCAAACTCGTAAAAGATATCCATAGATCCGCTGCGCTCGCAGGCCTCGCGAATGCTACTCAAACGCCTGCCACCCTCACGCAGATGATGGATCGCATAAGCGTTATCCCAAAAGATGCGAAAATCGCTAGCTGCGGGTTTAAGCTTGGCAAAGCGCTCAACTGTCTCATCCGAATAGACATAACCCTGTGGATTGGAATACTGAGGAACACACCAAATGCCCTTAACAGCTTCGTCAGATTCAACAAGCTCCTCAACCATATTCATGTCTGGTCCATCGGGAGTCATTGGCACGGTGATCATCTCTATGCCAAAGTGCTCGCAGATAGCAAAATGCCTGTCGTATCCAGGAGAGGGACAAAGAAACTTAACTTTGTCGAGCATACACCAGGGCGTGTTTCCAAAAATGCCGTGAGTCATAGCATGAGAAATCAGCTCGTACATAATGCTTAGACTCGAACTGCCAAGCACCATCACATTAGATGCAGGCATATCCATAATCGGAGCCATTAGCTCTCGCGCTGCCTGAATACCTGGCAAACCGCCGTAGTTTCTAACATCCATCTCGGCAGCATCGGCAAAATTGGTATCTGGATCTAAGCAGGTAAGAAGACCGGCGGAGAGATCTAACTGCGCAGGGGCGGGCTTTCCTCTAGACATATCTAGTTTGCGCCCTGTTGCAGCAAAATCCTCTAACTTGCTTTTTCCTGAGGCAATTACATCGTTTAGTGCCTCGTCGGTCATTTCTTTAAAAAGCATTACTGCCCCTGCCTTTCGAAAACTCGCCCTGTTACAAATTTGCCCTGTTGCAAAAACTTGGCCTATTGCGAAAAAATCGCTCTATTGCGAAATTCGCCCTGTTTAAAAAATCGCCCTATTACAAAGCCTCGCCCTATTTCCATTTGCCGCAGGCGAGCATCAAAGCCGCAAGCAAAGTCTTGGAGTCGATAATCTCGCCATTTGTTGCCATATTGCAAAATTCATCGACATCCATCCAAAATGTGT
>CAZOMM010000062.1:0-10428 GCA_964581165.1 uncultured Coriobacteriaceae bacterium | reverse complement strand
GTACTAACTATACTGATGCATTGTCTGCTTCTGCTTTGTGTGGACAAAAAGGATCGGTGTTACTACTTGCAACAGATGGACAAACCTCTACAGCCACTCAAATTGTCCAAACTTATGCTGATTCAATTACAAAAGGCTACTTTATTGGAGGAGAAGGCGTAATTAGCTCTAGTGTTGTTATGGCCTTTGAGCGTGCCAGTGGAATGTTCTTAGATTAGAGCATCCGTTTGTATAGGCCTGCGCGAGTATTGACCTTTATGGGCTATACTAGTGGCGCGGCAATTAGATGGGGGTCGCATGAATGTGTGACCCCCGTTACTTTGCTTCACACAATAAATGCAGTTTAAACGTAGTCTAAGATGGGGGACCAAAGGTGCCCGCTCCCAGTTCTAAATCAGTGAGATCTAGAAAGTCTTCTAGTTCGGCCAAGTCCTCTAACTCCTCTAATAGGAGTTCTTCGAATGCTGAGCGCTCGTCATCTTTGCGCAATAGTTCGCGCTCCGGCCGTTCGAAATCTTCGTCAAAATCTCAGCAAACTAATAAGCAAGCTAAAAAAAGGCAACTCGGAGAAGATGCCTACATAAGCGAGAGCAATGACACTAGACAAGGGATTATGACTCCACGCCTAAAGAATGATCTAATTGGGGTGGCAATACTGCTTGTTGCAGTAATTCTGATGGTTTCTGTTCTAATTCCTGGAGATGCTATTGTTACAAATTGGATTTCTACTTTTTTGCTTGGTGTCTTTGGAGTAGCAGGTTATATCGCTCCTATCGAAATTGCAGTTTTTGGAATTGCCTTTTTTATGCGCGGTCGTCACGATATCGTGCTGCCAAGACTTGCCATAGGATTGGTGATGCTTTTTGCTGCGATCATGATACTCGCAGGCACCGCTACTGTTAGCGAAATATCCGATAGCAGTAATTACCAAGACGCAGACAGTGCTGCTGTTAGCGACTCCGTAACTTATCGTTTTGGAGGTCTTTTTGGTAATGGAATTGCCGATTTTATGCTCACTTTTTTGGGGCCTGTTGTTACTTACTTGATAATGGCGGCATTGATAATTGCTGCATTTGTTGTAATTGGATTTTCGATCAGTGGCTTTTTTGAGAAAGTATCCGATTTAATCTCCAAACGCAAAGAATCACGGGACTCATTTGATCGAGATTTATCTGAAATTTCATTCGAAACTCAAGAAGAACAGCAAACGATTTCTCCGTATGTCAGGGCTCGCATAAGGCATATGCAAGGCTCTAACGTAGACGAAGATGGTAAGACCCTTGTCATACAGCCAAAGACTCAGGTTCTACCAAAAGATGGAAAGGGGTATCCTGAGTCGATTTCTGAACCAGACAGCTTTGCTCCTGTGACACAGGTTTTGGGGCATTCGAGAGCAAATGGCTCAGGCGAAGACGCTGAGGGTGCAAGTAAGCAGAATCAATCATCAACAGAGCAAGTGAGCGATTCTTCTGGGAAGGTTCTAGATCTTAGTGATATAGAAATTCCGGATTTTCTCAAAAAAGACCATTCCGATTCAGGCGATCTAGGCGATTCAGGCGATCTAGGCGATTCGGGCGGTCTGGGTGATCCAAGCGATCCGGGTGATCCAATCGATCAAAACAATTCAGAGACGGACTCGTCGCCTTTTAAAGGGGGGTCTATACAAGAAGAGCAGACCCAGTTTGTTCTTCCCGACTTTAAACTAATTCGAAAGTCCTCCGAAAAGCTTCGCAGCTCTTCTACTAGCTCTGATCTTGCGGCCCTTGGCGCAAAGCTTCAAGAGACCCTGCATGAGTTCAACGTGGACGCTGAGGTTGTTGGCTGGGTTCATGGACCCACAGTCACCTTGTTTAAGGTGTCTTTGGCTAGTGGTGTTCGTGTTAACAAGGTTACTGCCCTAGCAGATGACATAGGACTAGCCTTTGCGTCGCAGTCTGTGCGCATTTTTTCTCCCATTGCAGGAACTAGCCTTGTGGGAATTGAGATTCCAAACGACACTCGCGACAACGTTTTGCTTGGCGATGTTTTGCCTCCGGCGAATGATAAGCCGATGTTGCTTGCAATAGGCAAGGACGTTGAGGGTAATCCAATCACTGCAGATTTGGCAAAGATGCCGCACTTGCTAATAGGCGGAACAACTGGTTCGGGTAAGTCTGTCTCTATCAACTCGATGATCATGTCGATTTTGATGAGGGCAACCCCCGATGAGGTGCGCATGATTTTGATAGATCCAAAGAGGGTTGAGCTGTCTTTTTATAACGACATTCCGCATCTGTTTGTTCCGGTGGTTACCGATCCCCATAAGGCTGCAGCAACTTTGTCTTGGGCCGTAGTTGAGATGGATCGGCGTTTGCGTCTGTTCGAAGACGTAGGAGCTAGGAATCTCTCACAGTACTCGAACTTAAGACTGGCTCACAATGCTGAGCTTGCAAGGCGAGTTCGTGTGCGCGAAGAGGCCAGAGAGGAGTACGAAAAAAAGCTTGCTGCATATAAAAGCAGGCAGGCGAAAGGGGGCTCTGCTACGAGCTCAGATCTGCAAGAGAGTTGTGATGGGTCTGATGGGGACAACGCGCCAGCTGGCACGGCAGGCGATGCGGCAGCCAGTGCGGCAGCCAGTGCGCCAGATTCCAATGACAAAATCGCCAACAAAGCTCAGGTAGAAGAAAAGCCCGTGTGGGAAGACCCATTTGCAGATGATGATTTTGACGAAGAAGACTGGGAAAAGATCCCTTCGATAGTAATAGTTATCGACGAGTTGGCCGACTTGATGATGGTAGCAGGCAAGGACGTAGAAACTTCGATAAGTCGAATTGCCCAGCTTGCAAGAGCTGCTGGTATTCATCTTATTGTGGCTACTCAGCGACCTTCTACCAACGTTATTACCGGGCTTATCAAGGCTAATATCACCAACAGAATTGCCTTTAATGTGGCTTCGGGTATCGACTCTAGAGTTATTTTGGACAGCACTGGAGCTGAGCATCTTGTTGGGAATGGAGACATGCTATTAAGTAAGCCTGAGTATGGTAAGCCAATTAGGATTCAGGGATGTTTTGTTGGCGAGGACGAAATCAACGATGTTTGCAATTTCTTAAAGTCTCAGGCAGTGCCGGACTATCATGATGATGTTTTTAATGTCCAAGCAGTTCCGATCCTAGACTCAGGATCTGCCTCTTATGGTGGAGTCAGCGCAGGCGGTGGAGCCGGCGGATCTGGTGGAGGCAGTTCAAGCGATGACGTGCTTTTGTGGGAGGCAGCAGAGATTGTTGTGAACTCTAATCTTGGATCTACGTCTGCACTTCAGCGCAGGCTTAAGGTTGGATATGCCAGAGCTGGCAGAATCATGGATATGCTCGAAGACAAGGGTATCGTGGGACCTGCAAATGGAAGTAAGCCCAGAGAGGTTTATGTGAACGATCTGATGGAGTTAGAAAACATTAAGGCTATGAGTATGAATGACATGCTTTAGCTTAGGTGTGAGTGAGATGCTTTAGACAGGTATGAGCGACATGCTTTAGACGCAATGGTACGTTTTAGACAACGCATTGCATCATACATCGCAGTATGTATTGCGTTATTGATTGACAAATTAAGCAATCTAAAAGCAGTTAAGTCTATTTAACTACTGCATAAACCGTGTTTGCAGGGTAGAATGAACGAGATTCTTTTCAGAGAACTTAGATCGGGGGCGATTCTTATTTTGCGCAGTCGGGAGCAGTTGTGCTCGAATGCCGAGGTATATAGTCATGGCTGATTTCGACTATGGCGCAGAACTTGCTGCAGCAAGACGTCGTGCAGGCTTATCTATCCAGCAAGTTTCGAATTCCATAAGGATCAGGCCAGATATTCTTCGTGCACTCGAGACGCAGAATTTTGACAAGATGCCTGCAAAGGGATTTGCGCGCAACCAGGTTAGTGCATACGCTCGTTTTTTGGGCTTGGATCCTATAGAGCTTACAAGGCAATTCTTAATAGCTTACACCGAGTTTGAAAGGCAAGCTGGACGTACAGAAATAGTCTTAGATCGTCAGCTCCCTGATAATAGTCGAACTTACACAGTTGCTCGCAAATCCGCCACAATGAGCGAAGAAAACAAGGCCTTGCCAGGATACAGAAGGGATTATTTAAAAAGACGTACTTCTGATAAGGCATTTGAAGATTCTTTTTCAGACTCCCGAAATAGTCGGAGTGGTCGCACTCAGTCTGGGCGCAGTTCTTCTGCTCGACGTGGGCAGCGTGGATCTTCCCATAGATCTAGCAACTCTAGCTCTGGGCGTAGTTCGTCTTATAACTCGTCCCATAAGTCTAGAAATAACTCTTCCTTAGAAAGAAATTCCTCATACAGCAGAACTTCTGGCAGCTCTAAATCCCAATCGGGTAGATCGGTTTCTAGAGTCCGATTAAGCCAGGAGACCTATAATCGCCCCAAGCGCAAGACAAACGGCAGACCCTATGTTAGGCAGCCTGTCCAAACCATGGGAGGAAGTCGAGGCAGGCATACCAACACAATTGGATCTAGTGGTTTTAGGCCATCTGGCAGGGGGCTTTCCAAGAAAAGACTCATTCTAATTGCCGCACTTGTTGTGGTCTTGATTCTTGTGATTATGCTCATAGTTCGCTGTTCGTCGTCGGCCGACAGTTCATCTGACAACGATAGTGCAGCAGCAAGTAATACTGTTCAGGTAACTGGAGGCTCAGATTCCTCTACTAATGTTTTGTCTGACTCCACTGATGATGCTTCAAGCGACGATACAGACGATGACAATGCTGCAGACTCTTCGGATTCTTCGTTTACCGTTGTTGTTACTGTGGCCGATGGATATGTCAGTTGGGTTCAAGTAACGGCCGATGATGAGACGGTTACGGCCGAAACGATTACAGGACCCGAAGAACTGACGTACACTCCTGCATCGAACATCACACTTTCGATAGGAAATGCATCTGCTGTCACCGTAACCGTTGATGGTGAGGAGACCGATCTAGATACCGATTCGAATGGATTGGGGAGCTTAACTCTTACTTACGAAGATGGAGAAGTGGTGAGAGGCTAGCTCCGAAAGAGGGAAATCTTGCAGGAAAATATAGTTGTTCGCGGGGCTAGGGAGCACAATCTCAAAAACGTGGATCTTGAGATACCTCGCGATAGCTTAGTTGTGCTCACCGGACTTTCTGGATCAGGCAAATCGTCTCTTGCTTTTGACACTATCTATGCCGAGGGACAAAGAAGATATGTTGAATCTTTATCTTCGTATGCTCGTCAGTTTCTTGGCCAAAAAGAAAAACCCGATCTCGACTCTATAGCTGGTCTTTCGCCTGCTGTGTCTATAGATCAAAAAACAACAAGCAGAAATCCTCGGTCTACAGTGGGTACTGTTACCGAGATCTACGACTATCTAAGACTTTTGTTTGCACGTGTTGGAATACCACACTGTCCTGAGTGCGGACGCGAAATCGTAAAGCAAACAGTTGATCAGGTGGCCGATGCGATTATGGCTGAGGCTGCTGGATCTAGGATTATCGTGCTGGCTCCTGTGGTTAAGGGCCGCAAAGGGGAGTATGTAAAGCTCCTAGATGGACTCAGGGCGCAGGGATTTACGCGTGTAAGAGTAGATGGAGAGATCAGATCGCTTGGCGATGACATCCAGCTCAATAAGAACCTCAAGCACAACATAGATGTTGTTACAGACAGGATAGTGCTAAAAGAAGGCTCTCTTAACCGCTTAGTTGAGGCCATAGAAAACGCAACTACACTGTCGGAGGGCACAGTTTATGTTCAATTTTTGGGCTCTAGCTCTTCGGCTGTTAGGGATGCTAGGGATGTTGGCGATGGCAAGGCTGCTGGGGATGCCAAGGGCGCTGGGGATGCTGGGGGTGTTGGCGATGCCAAGGGCGCTGGGGATGCCAAAGGTGTGGAGCGCGAAGAAGTCTATTCGCTTGCCTTGGCCTGCCCTGAGCATGGCTTTTCGACAGAGGAACTAAATCCCAGGGACTTTTCCTTTAATGCTCCTTATGGTGCTTGCCCAGATTGCATGGGGATTGGTTTTAAGCGCGAGGTCGATCCCGATCTGATCATCCCAGATCCCAAGCTTTCGATTTCGGAAGGTGCCTGTGTTGCTTTATCCATGAGGTCTAATTTTATTCCGCAGATCCTCAATGCTGTTGCCGTGCATCTTGGTGTAGATATAAACACCCCATTTTGCGACTATCCACGCAAGGTTCAAAATGCCTTTTTGTATGGTTTACCCGATAGGGTGATGGTTGATTATCACACTAGAGATGGTCGCGACACTCACTGGACCTATAAGTGGGAGGGTCTGGTGGCTATGGTTAACGAGAAGTACGAGAGCGCAGAGGGCGAAAGCACAAGGGCCAAATACGAGGAATACTTTGCCACTATCCCATGTCCAAGTTGCGGTGGAGCTAGGCTCAAGCCTTCGATTTTGGCTGTGACTGTGGGCAGCTTGAATATCTATGAGGTAACACAAATGACCGCCAGTGAGTCGCTAGACTTTTTTTCGGCGCTTGAACTTAGAGGCAACGATTTACTTATTGCTGGCAGAATTATCAAAGAAATCATCGAAAGACTTAGGTTTTTGGTAAATGTGGGTCTGGATTATCTAAGTCTAGATCGCGCGACAGCCACGCTTTCGGGAGGAGAGGCTCAGCGTATTAGGTTGGCTACTCAGATTGGGGCTGGCCTAATGGGTGTTCTTTATGTATTGGATGAGCCTTCGATTGGTCTGCATCAGCGAGATAATGCGAGGCTTCTCGAAACGCTCAAGCGTCTGCGTGATCTTGGCAATACCGTAATTGTTGTAGAGCACGACGAGGACACAATACGTGCGGCCGATCATGTGATAGATATGGGACCAGGAGCGGGCGAAAACGGCGGATATATTGTTGCGGCTGGAACTCCGCAAGACATCGAAGTCTGCGAAGACTCAATTACGGGAGCTTATTTGTCGGGCCGTAAAGAAATTCCCGTACCTGCCAAGAGGCGAAACCCCAAACGTGGATTCTTACAGCTAAAAGGTGCCTCGGAGAACAATCTGCAAAACATCTCGGTAAAGATTCCCATTGGCACTTTGACCTTGGTAACAGGAGTGAGTGGCTCGGGTAAGTCTTCGCTGATAACCGATACCCTCTCTCCGCTTTTGGCCAACAAAATAAATCATGCGCATCGTCACGTTGGCAAGTATCGCTCTGTTAAGGGACTGGATCTAATTGATAAGGTTATCGACATCGATCAATCTCCAATTGGGAGAACTCCTAGGTCTAATCCCGCAACCTACATAGGGCTTTGGGACGACATCCGCGCTTTGTTCTCGTCCACTCCAGAGTCAAAGGCAAGAGGCTATGGAGCTGGGAGATTTTCTTTTAATGTGCGTGGAGGCCGCTGCGAGGCTTGCAAAGGAGATGGGCAACTCAAAATCGAGATGCACTTTTTGCCAGATATCTACGTGCCTTGCGAGGTTTGTCATGGTGCTCGTTACAATCGCGAGACCCTGCAGATTACCTACAGGGGTAAAAACGTGGCAGATGTTTTGGGTATGACGGTAGAGACTGCCTTGGAGTTTTTTGAGAACATCCCGCAGATTCGTGGCAAGCTGCAAACTATGTACGATGTTGGCTTGGGTTATATGCGTTTGGGGCAGCCAGCAACCACACTTTCTGGCGGCGAGGCTCAGCGAGTAAAGCTTGCCAGTGAGCTTAAGCGTAGATCTACTGGCAAGACCGTGTACGTGCTAGACGAGCCAACAACGGGGCTTCATTTTGACGATGTGCGTCAGCTGCTAGAGGTATTACAAAGACTGGCCGATCGAGGCAATACTGTAATTGTTATTGAGCATAATCTCGATGTCATAAAGAGTGCTGATTACATCATCGATTTAGGCCCCGAGGGCGGTAGTGGCGGCGGCAACCTTGTGGTGTGCGGCACGCCTGAACAGGTGGCTGATTGTCCAGAAAGTCATACGGGGCATTTTTTGAAGCGGATTTTGAGAAGGTAGCTGCTAATGGCCACAGAGGTCTATGGCTCCTCAACCCTCAAGGAGCAGGTATCAAAAGTTCCAATGCTTCCGGGAGTTTATCTTTGGAAAGACGGCGGCGGTACCGTTGTTTATGTTGGCAAGGCTAAGCAGCTCCGCAGTCGCATGATGCAATACATCTTGGGCACTGATGAGAGGGTAAAAATCCCTTTTATGATGGAGCAGGTAAGCTCCTTTGATTACATCGTTACCGAGAGCGAATACGAAGCCCTGGTTCTCGAGAAAAATTTGATCAACCAGTACAAGCCCTATTACAACGTAGACTTTCGCGACGATAAGAGCTATCCCTATATTGCGATAGTTAAGGGCGATCGCTTTCCGGCAATCAAATTTACTCGCGAAAAGCATATTGCTACAACGCGGTATTTTGGCCCTTATACAGATGCCCGCTCTGCTCGCAATTTGATTGATGTTGTTAGGCATGTGATGCCCATTTGCTCTGCGACTTGTGCAAGATATCGCGAGATGAACAGGCAGATTAAGCGGAGTGGAGTTTATGAGCCGGGCAAGGCGTGCTTTGATCACAATGTGGGGCTGGGGTCTGGACCTTGCTGCGGGGCTTGTACCGAGGAGGAATACGCCGAATCGGTGGCTAAGGTCGAGAAATTTTTATCGGGTCAAAGACGTGAGTTTATCGATGCTTTGCGCAAGGAGATGCAAACCGCTGCACAAGAGCTCGATTTTGAACGTGCGGCTCGCATTCGTGATCGCATAGAAGTTGTGGAAAATCTAAAGGATCATCAACATGCAGTGCTGCCTGCAGATGTAGACTGCGATGTTTTTGGCTTTTACCGCGAAGAAACCATAACCGGTGTCAATGTTTTTGTGATTCGCGAAGGAGCTGTGATAAACAGCTGCGAATTTGTTTTGGACAAGGGTCGCGATGTGCCCTCCTCAGACCTTATCGAAACATTTTTGGTGCGCTATTACGACGAAACCTCGGATATTCCGCGTGAGGTGGTGATACCTGAGGCAATATCCGAGACCGATTCCATTGAATGCTGGCTCACGGATAAGCTAGCGTCTAAGCATCGCGCCAAGGTAAGGATCAAAGTTGCCCAACGCGGCGACAAGCACAATCTACTCACTTTGGCCGAGCAAAACGCTAAGCACTCACTGCAGCGATTCAAAATACGCACCCGTTACGACGAGCAACGGATCAACGATGCGCTGCTTCAGCTCGAGAGCGCCCTTGCTCTCCCGTCTCCGCCAATGCGCATTGAGTGCTATGACATCTCGACTATACACGGGAGATATTCGGTGGCATCTATGGTTGTTTTTACGGGTGGTCGCGTGGATTCTTCGCAGTACAGGCGCTTCAAGATAAGAATGGAGACACCCGAGGCCAACGACGTTGCCATGATGCGAGAAACAATAGATAGGCGATTTTCTAAAAAGAATATGGCAGATGCTCGCTTTGGAAAAAAGCCAGATCTGGTGATACTTGATGGAGGAAAACCGCAGCTAAATGCAGTGCTCGCTCAGCTCTCGGAGATGGAAATTTTTGATGTTCCCTTAGTGGGACTGGCCAAGGCCGATGAGGAATTATTTGTAACTTGGCAGGATGAGCCTGTGAGGCTGCCGCTTGGCTCGAGCGCATTGTATTTGGTTAAGGCCGTTAGAGACGAGGCGCATCGATTTGCGATTACATATCATCGCAAACTGCGTGGAAAGGGCATGACTGCTTCTGTTCTCGATGGGGTAACAGGTCTAGGTCCCAAACGCAAAAAGGCTCTGCTTAAAGAGTTTGGCTCTGTACGTGCAATGATAGGTGTTCCAGCAGCTGAGCTGGCTAATAAGACCAAGGGGCTGCCCTTAGATGTGGCTCAGGAGGTAGCTGTGGTGCTGGCGCAGGTTTTTCCAGAGCAAACTCAGGAGGCGCAGGAGCTGCAAGGGGCGCAGGCTGCGCGGGAGGCGCAGGAAGCATAGGGCGCGCAGAGGGCCATAGCCGGGGGAGCATTAAACACCGCCGACGTGGCTTGTCATGACAAAGACTTAGGGCAGTGCTAAACTCTTCGTTCGTGCTTAAAACAACTGCGCAAGGCGCGGTTTATTGATTTAAGGAGAGCAAAGATGGCAGTACCTAAGAGAAGAAAAGGCCGCGCCAAAGTTCATTCTCGACGTAGCGCTAATGATGTATGTGCAACCAAGGCGCGTTCTGTTTGTCCGCAGTGTGGAGCTACTAAACTTCCTCATCACATCTGCTCAAACTGTGGCTACTATAAAGATCGCGAGATCATCGTTACCGATTAGCATTGTTACCGATTAAGGCACGGTGGGAAAGCTGAGCAATGGCCGAGTCCAGTAATTTGGATGTCGGCCATTGCTCATGTTTAGACTCAATTCTCAGTGTGCCGAGCATTTTCCATGCTAAACCAGAATT
>CAZOMM010000061.1:8148-11160 GCA_964581165.1 uncultured Coriobacteriaceae bacterium | reverse complement strand
TAAGGGTATTGAACACATCGGCTATATAGGCGTATTTCTGCCATGTTTCCTTATAGACATACGATCCGGCCATTCCACCCAAAGATGCATAGTCAATAAATGCGGCATCCAGATCTTCGCGCTCGTAGTATTTGCAGAACTCCGAAAACGAGAACGGGAATACCTCTATCTTGAATGTGCGCCCTGTGAACAGGGTGGCAAGGTCGCTGGACAGAAGAAAAGCATTAGAACCCGTGATGTATATGTCGAACATTTCCGACGCGTGGAGGCTGTTGATGGCTCGTTCAAAGCCGTCGCACATCTGCACCTCGTCTATCATGACGAAGTTGTCGGCTCCGGCTTCGTGCTTACCCATAACGTAATCGTGGAGCGCATGATATTCCCTGAGGGTTTCAGCTTCTATGAGGTTGAAGTTGATGTGTATTACATTAGCGTTTGGGATTTCTTTCTCTATATGGGATCGAAGAGCTTCGAGAAGCTTTGATTTCCCGCTTCTGCGAATACCAGTGATAACCTTGATGTCTGGTGTATGCAAAACGCTCTTCAGCGTATCGAGATAATGGGTTCGCTCGATCAGCTTCATGATCGCTCCGTCTATCTGTCGAGATAATAGGGCCTTTCGATTAGCTTCATCTCTGCTCCGTTCTATCTATCGAGATTGCGGAGCCTTTCGATTAGCCGCATGATCGCTCCGTTCTATCCTATTCCCAAATCTTAATAAATTTTGAGATTTTGGGAATAGAAATTTGGATCTCGACTTTGGCAGTAAAAAGAGGCTATTCAGGCCCCTGAGCTGGGAAAACAACCTCTTTTTTCAAAAGTATTTTGCGTGGGTTCAGCTTCTTATTTTCGGAGAGGAGTCATCTATTCCGTGATCAGACAGCAGACACTGATGGGACATCACTTATCTCCGTAGTGTCCTCGGCACGAGACAACGCGCACCACGTCATTGTCGATTGTGAAGACCAGTCTATTTTTTGCGTCGATGCGGGCACTTCTGAGCCCGTTGAGATCGCCGCGCAAAAGTTCGGTCTTACCGATGCCCTCTCCGCCTGTGCGAGCTATGTCTTTAAGCAGGGTATTTATCTTGCGCAGCGTTTTCTTATCTTGCGATAGCCACCATTGGTAGTCGTTCCACGCTTCGTCGCTCCATAGATACGGCATGTCTATACCTCTACGAGGTCGTGTTCAGTCTCCTGTCCGCTAAGCATGCGTTCGTAGCGGGCAGACATCTCTTCGACGAACTGCTCTTTTGTCGGCGCGGGAATCCTCACGTCAAACGGGAAGCCCCCATCGGCAACGAACCTCTTCATAAACACAGTGAGCGCTGCCGTGGAACCTATTCCGATATGGTCGGCAGTCTCGTCAAACTTGCGTTTTAGCTCTGCGTCCACACGGTTGCCAAGCGGGGCGGTCTTGCTTGCCATGGTTGCCTCCTTTGCTTTCATATGACTGGCAAAATCATATCAAATGAAAGCAAAGCATTCAAAATCGGCGGTTCGAGGTACGAGTTCTAAACACGCCTAAATCTATTCCCAAATTTAATTCGGTACCGCCGGAAACTTCTCAAACACCCCCATTGGGGGCGTAGAGTTTAGAAAGTTAGCTTAGTTTTTGAGGCTGTTGATTGGGGCGGGGAATCGGCCGCCTCGGTTGGCAAAGACACTACCAGCATGACGATTAACGTCCATAACAGGTGCACTTCCGAGTAATCCGCCAAACTCTAGACGCTCGCCTGTGCTTTTTCCGAGTGCTGGAATCAAGCGCACAGCCGTTGTTTTTGAGTTGATCACACCAATGGCCATCTCGTCGGCTATTATCCCAAAGATGGTATCTACATCGATGTCGCCCCTAACGGCTATCATGTCTAGCCCCACAGAGCAAACACAGGTCATGGCCTCGAGCTTTTCTAGCGAAAGAGCTCCGCTTTCGGCCGCAGCAATCATGCCCTGATCCTCGGAGACTGGGATAAAAGCACCCGATAAACCGCCAACTGAGCTAGAGGCCATCACGCCTCCTTTTTTAACAGCATCGTTGAGCAGGGCCAAGGCGCATGTGGTTCCAGGACCTCCGGCCTGTCCTACACCAATTGCTTCTAGAATGCCAGCAACAGAATCTCCAGGAGCAGGAGTAGGAGCGAGAGATAGATCCAAAATACCCATTTGAGCATCTAGTCGTTTTGCAGCCTGGCGCGCGATTAGCTCGCCTAGTCTAGTGATCTTGAAAGCCGTGGACTTAATTGCCTCGGCTACAGTGGTTAAGTCGGCTGTTTTATCCAGCGATTCGAGCACGCTGCGAACAACTCCAGGACCCGATACTCCCACGTTAATTACGCGGTCGCCCTCGCCAGATCCATGCATGGCTCCAGCCATAAAAGGATTGTCTTCAACAGCATTGCAAAAGACCACAAGCTTGGCACAGCCTATGCAATCGCGATCGCGCGTAAGCTCTGCCGTCTCCATGATAATCTCGCTCATTTTGCGCACTGCATCCATGTTGATGCCAGCTCGAGTGGAGGCCACGTTAATGGATGAGCAAACTCGCTCGCTTGTGCTCATTGCCAAAGGAATCGACTGAATGAGCCTGCGATCGGCCTTGGACATTCCCTTTTGAACTAGGGCAGAAAAGCCTCCAACAAAATCAACCCCAACTTCTTTACCGGCTCTATCTAAAGCCGCAGCAACAGGCGTTAAATCCTCTTTAGTTAGGGCAGAGCAAATCTCTGCAATTGGAGTAACCGAAATACGTTTGTTTGCAATTGGGGCACCGTACTCACGCTCTAGCTGGTTGGCAACATCTACAAGATGCTCGGCTGAGCTTGTAAGCAGGTCGTACAACTTGGTGCAAAGTTTGTCGATGTCAGAGTCTGTGCACGATCTGGCGTTGATGCCCATTGTGATGGTGCGAATATCAAGATTTTGCCTCGTGATCATCGAGAGCGTTTCGGCAATTTCTGCTGTTGTGATTTCCACTTGCTGATCCTTCCGGAACTCCCTTTATTTTGCGTTTAGC
>CAZOMM010000061.1:0-8048 GCA_964581165.1 uncultured Coriobacteriaceae bacterium | reverse complement strand
AATCGGAGCTTTGATGGGCAAAATTGCTGCAAAACCTGTTGTTGACAGACGTAGAGCTAGATCGAAAAGGATGATCTACAACGCTCTAGCTGAGTTAATCGAAGAAAAAGGCCTAGACGGTTTTACCGTGGGCGATATAACCCAAAGGGCCGACCTTAATAGGAGCACTTTTTACAGCCACTTCAAAGACAAAGACGATGTGGTCGATAGCTTTGAGGAAGAGTTTTTGATTGGTCTGGTAGACATCGATGCCAAACTCGGTGCTGTTTCGCAGTCGGAGTTGGCATTGGCTGTAATAGGCGTTCAGCCTTTGGCCCCGCTGATGGAGATCTTCGATTACCTCCAAGACAATGCCTCGGTGCTTACCGCGCTGCTTGGCCCCGATGGAGACATCGGCTTTGAACACAGGCTTGTCGACACAATATGCACTTCGATTGTCGACAAGGTTTTGGCTCCCGAGTACAAGGATAATCCCTCACGTGTTTTGCGCTACTACGTAGCCTATTTTTCGTCGGCCTCACTGGGAATTGTTAGGGCCTGGCTCGAGGATGGGATGATCGAAAGCTCCGAAGAAATGGCCAGGATAATGCTTGGACTCTCGCTACTCAAACCTGGGGATCCAATCGAGATCGATGGCATCTCCGACAACGTGCGGAAGGACTAAAAAAGAATGCATGAGAATGAGAGCAAGACAGCACTTAGGCTCGGCATAGACGTAGGTTCGACCACAGTTAAGCTGGCCGTTCTTGACGATTCGGATAGGATGCTTTTTGCAAGATACGAGAGGCATCATACAGATATTAGGGCCACAATCTCGCAGATCTTGAGCGATGCTGCTGATGATTTTGCCAATGTGCCAATGAAGGTGGCAATTACAGGCAGTGGTGGCCTTTTGCTTGCGCAGTGGCTAGATTTGGAGTTTGTTCAAGAGGTTGTTGCCTCTAAAACTGCAGTTGAGCGTTTTATTCCCAAAACAGATGTAGCAATTGAGCTTGGTGGCGAGGATGCCAAGATCATCTACTTTGATCAGGGCATCGAGCAAAGGATGAATGGCACCTGTGCTGGTGGTACCGGAGCCTTCATCGACCAGATGGCTTCGTTGTTAGACACCGATGCCGAGGGGCTAAATGAGCTGGCGCGTGATGCCAAGATCATCTACCCAGTTGCTTCTCGCTGCGGTGTGTTTGCCAAGTCGGATGTTCAGCCGCTGCTCAATGAGGGGGCAGAACGCACCGATATTGCAGCATCAATCTTTCAGTCGGTGGTTACCCAGACGATCTCGGGCCTTGCCTGCGGTCGTCCCATTAGGGGCTATGTTGCTTTTTTGGGTGGCCCACTCCAATACCTGCCTGAGCTTGAGAAAAGATTCAGGCTCACTCTCGATCTAGACGATGAGCATTCCTTGCGTCCCGAAAATGCTCACTTGTTTGTAGCTTCGGGAGCTGCACTGGCAGCTTCTGGGGACAAGCCAATCACTATTCCTGAAATTCTTGAAAAGCTGGCTGCCTTGGGAGATGTGCAGGGCAGCGAGATTGTAAGGCTCGATCCGCTGTTTAAAAACGAGCAGGACTACGCTGCCTTTAAGGAGCGCCATGACAAGGAGTGCGTGCCTAGGGGAGATTTGTCCCAATACAGAGGAGAGGCCTATCTTGGAATAGACGCAGGTTCCACTACCTTTAAGGCTGTGCTGATAGGTCGCGATGGCGAGATCCTAAAGTCGTGGTACGGAAATAATCACGGTGATGTTCTTGGCTCGGCCAGAGAAATGATAAAGGAGCTTTATCAGGCGCTTCCGGTGGACTCTAAAGGAAGACCTGTCGTAAAGATTGGGCATGTCACTGTTACTGGTTATGGAGAGGGCCTGCTAAAAGAGGCTCTTCGATGCGACTCGGGAGAAGTTGAGACTGTTGCTCATTTAAGGGGATCTTCTGAGTTGGTACCTCAGGTTGAGTTCATCCTAGACATTGGCGGCCAAGATATGAAATGCATGAAAGTCCGCGATGGGGTTATCGACTCAATCATGCTAAACGAGGCCTGCAGCTCTGGTTGTGGTTCTTTTATCGAGACCTTTGCCGACTCCTTGGGTATGGGAGTTGAGGACTTTGCCGCTGCGGCAGTTTCTTCTCGGAATCCTGTGGATCTTGGGAGTCGCTGCACCGTGTTTATGAACTCCAGAGTAAAGCAGGCTCAAAAAGAAGGTGCAACTGTAGGCGATATCTCTGCAGGTCTATCCTATTCGGTTATCAAAAATGCCCTGTTTAAGGTTATCAAGCTGCGCGATGCTTCGGAGGTTGGAGACCACGTTGTTGTTCAGGGCGGCACCTTCCTAAACGATGCGATCCTAAGGGCTTTTGAGCTGCTGAGCGGTCGCAATGCTGTGCGCCCCAATATTGCAGGTCTTATGGGTGCTTATGGAGCTGCTCTGCTGGCAAGCGACAGGGCAGAGGAGCAAGGAGTAGTTTCGCTAGAGAGCTTAAGTGATGACGAGCTTGCTCAGGTGCCATCACGCTCCACATTGCTATCGGCTGAGGCCATAGAATCTTTGGAGGTTAAACACACCACCACAAGATGCAAGGGCTGTTCTAATAACTGCTTGCTTACCATCAACGACTTTGGTGTTGACGAGAACACAGGTCGCAGGCGCCGCTTTATCACGGGAAATCGCTGCGAAAGAGGTGCGGGAGGCCGAGCTAACGACAAAAAAGTTCCAAACCTGTTTGAGTACAAGACTAAACGACTGTTCGATTATGAGCCGCTTACGGTTGAGGAGGCCACGCGTCCAACTGTTGGTCTGCCTAGGGCTCTCAACATGTACGAAAACTATCCGTTTTGGCACACCTTTTTTACCAAGCTTGGCTTTAGGGTGCTGCTTTCGGGCATCTCTAGCAAAGACACATATGAGGCCGGTATCGAATCGATGCCTTCGGAAAATGTTTGCTATCCGGCCAAGCTAAGCCATGGCCACATCATGGATTTGATCGACAAAGGTGTTGATCTGATCTTTATGCCCTGTATTAGATGGGAGCGTCAAGAAGACTCTAACGCGATGAACCACTTTAACTGTCCGGTTGTTGTGAGTTATCCCGAGGTTCTTCACCTAAACATCGATGCACTCAGAGACGGCACCATGCCCTTCCTTAAGGCTTTTGTTCCCTACGACAACATAGAGATTTTGCCGCAGAGGCTTTATGAGGAGATTTCTGAGAAGTATTACACCGAGCACCCCGAGGCCAAAGGCACGCCTCCAACACTAGAAGAGATCAAAGAAGCCGTGGATCTTGCCTGGGCCGAGGACGAAAAGTTCAAGCAGGATATCAGACATGCTGGCGAAAAGACCTTGGAATGGATTGCCGATAACAATGCACACGGCATCATCTTGGCCGGGCGTCCTTATCATCTAGATCCCGAGATTAATCATGCAATTCCTGAGCTAATCGCAAGTTTTGGCATGGCGGTCTTAAGCGAAGACAGTGTTTCGCACCTTGTTAAGCCCGATCGTCCCATCAGGGTAATCGATCAGTGGATGTATCACTCTAGGCTCTACGCTGCAGCCAAGCTTGCAACCATGGTGCCGAGCTTAGATTTGGTACAGCTAAACTCCTTTGGCTGTGGACTCGATGCCATTACAACCGATCAGGTTCAAGAGATTTTGGAGAGCGCGGGCAAGATCTACACAGTTCTAAAGATCGATCAGGTTTCTAATCTTGGAGCTGCCAGAATCAGGATTCGCTCGCTAATTGCTGCACTGGACGATAAGCGTGCCACAGATAGGTCAGACGCGGCTGCCACTGACGAGGCCGGACTTGTGAATGCAATGATGCAGGCCAGAGATGCCTGCCCTATTGACGAAGCTCATGCGGCCATTGATAGCGCTATCGAAAACGCTGAGCAAAGCATCACAGTTAACGATGAGAACGAGAAAATGGCCGATATTTCGCTCCTGAAAAACTTTGCCTCAAAGATCGGACTTGCTCTTCGGAGCGGTGTTTCGACGATGTTTAGGAAGGCGCAGTACACTCAGGAGATGAAGGACGAGAAATATACGATCATCTCCCCACAGATGGCACCGATTCACTTTGAGCTACTTGAAAGGGTTTTTCACGACAACGGCTACAACATAGAGGTTTTGCCCTCGGTGGATCATGGAGCTGTTGAGGCCGGGCTCAAATATGCCAACAACGATGTTTGCTACCCCTCGATTCTGGTAACAGGTCAAATTATGGAGGCAGTGACTTCGGGCAAGTACGACACCGATCGTCTTGCGGTAATCATCACACAAACAGGCGGAGGTTGTAGGGCCACCAACTACATCGCTCTGATTAGAAAGGCTCTCAAAGAAGCCGGATATGGGCATATACCGGTAATTTCACTTGCCTTCAAAAAGCTAGAAGAAGCAAATCCTGGATTTAAGATTAGTCCTGCCATGCTTTATCAGGCCTGCTATGCCTTGTTGTATGGAGATCTGCTTATGCAGTGCTTGTTCCGCACCCGACCATACGAGGCCGAGCCTGGCTCGGCTGAGGCCCTGTATCGTAAGTGGATGGACTTTTTAAAGGATGAGCTGCACAGATCTAGGCCTTGGCGCTTTAGCAAAAACGTGCGCGCTATCGTTAAAGAGTTTGATGCCCTGCCTTTGATTAACGATAGAAGCAAGCCAAGAGTGGGTGTTGTTGGTGAGATCTTGGTTAAGTTTCATCCAACAGCCAACAATCAGGTGGTAGACACAATAGAAGCCGAGGGCTGCGAGGCCGTAATGCCTGGCTTGGTTGAGTTTTTCCTCTATGGAATATCCAATGCCATCTGGCAGTCAAAAGAGCTGGGCCGCCCCAAATCAAAGGCCTTTGGTTCCTCCATTGCTTTAAAAATCATTTCTGCGGGCCGTGCTCCAATCAGAGCCGCACTTGCCAAGTCAAAGCGCTTTGATGTGCCTGCAGATATCTATGAGCTAGCTGAGTATGCCGACAAGGTTCTTTCGCTTTGTAATTCAATGGGAGAGGGCTGGCTGCTCACTGCCGAGATGATTGAGCTCATTCGCACTGGAACTCCCAATATAGTCTGTGCTCAACCCTTTGCCTGCTTGCCTAATCATGTTACGGGCAAAGGAGTGATCAAAGAACTGCGCAGGCTCTACCCAGATTCGAATATTGTGGCTGTGGATTATGATCCGGGAGCATCCGAGGTCAATCAGCTCAACAGGATCAAGCTGATGATTGCCGTGGCCAAATCGAACTTTTATGGAGATGGGTCGGTGTCGGCGCAAGGCGCTTAAGGGGAGGAGCACCCGCGTCGCGCCACTGCGGCGCGGGTACCGGCGCATTGCACTTGGGGTGTCGCGCCGCTGCGACGCAGGTGTCAGTGCATCGCGCATAGGGCGAGCGCCGGCGTGACCCGCATAGAGCGAGCGTTGGCCGTTGGTGCGGCGCGTTTAGGGCACCGGCGCAAGGCGCTTAGACGTTGTACATAAAATCAAAGACATCCTTGCGCTGCATGGTAATCTGCATTCCGAGTTTTTTGGCATCGGCGGCGAGCTTTTCTTGAACTTCGTTAAAGGGGCAGGTCTCTTCGTCAAGAGTCACCATCATGGTCATCGTAAAGATGTCGTCTAAGAGAGTCTGGCGTATATCGTCTATGTTTGCGTTGCACTCATAGAGTGTGGCCGAAATTGTGGCAACTATGCCAACCCTATCCTTGCCGAGAACCGAAATTACGGCACTGCTTTGCATTTTTGTCCCCAATCGAGCCTGTATGTTTGCGGCTGTAGATTTTGAGTTTTGTCTTAGCTCTGTCAAATTTTGCCTTAGCCCCGTCAAACAAAGATAGAAAATCTTTGCTCAAGTGGCTCAAGAAAGTATAGGCTAAACCAAACAATTGGGTTTTGTAGTCTAGAACGGGCGGAAAAGAGCAGGCGAAAAAGAACGAGCAGAAAAGAACGGACGGATAATACCGAGACAAAAATGCCAAGACCAAACGTAAAAATAAAGATGGGCGATGTGGTGCGACTGCGAAAGCCTCATCCCTGTGGCTCGCACGAGTGGGAGATTACGCGAGTTGGCATGGATGTTGGCCTGCGCTGCCTAGGCTGTTCTCACAAGATTTTGATGTTGAGAGCTGCGTTCGAAAAGGGCTATGTGACTCATGTTTCCGATGAGGGTGAGGGTGAGGACGACAGCTCTGATGCGCAAGAAGAGCCGCAACACTGCAAAGGATGACAGCTCCAATGAGTGAGAAGAGCCGCAACACTGCAAAGGATGACAGCTCCAATGAGTGAGAAGGTCTGGAACAGCCCTTTGAGTGCTGAGTTTTGCAAGATAAATGCAAATGATCGTCCCGTGCTTTTGATGATTAGTGGAGGCTCGGATTCTACTGCGATGTGTCTGTTGGCAGCTGAGCTTGCAAACAAGGGGCAGCTGGATAGGTCAAAAACCCTAGTCTTGCATGTAGATCATGGCTTGCGTGGAAAAGATTCGGACGAAGATGTTCTTTTTGTTGAGCGCCTCAGTAAACTTTGCGATTTTGACTTTGAGTGCAGGCGAATAGATATTCAGTCTCGTTTGGCCGAATTTGACAACAACATAGAAAATACCGCGAGGCATATGCGCTACGAGCTGGCAAATTCCTTGCTAGACAGCTTGTGTAAGCGCTGCAAAATCGACTCGGATAAAGCTGAGATATGGACAGCTCACACAATAGACGATCGTGTGGAGACCTTTTTTATGAGGGCAATCGTGGGTACTGGCCCTGGGGGTCTTGCTTCGATTCAGCGGAGAAGTGCTAGGGTTTTTAGGCCGCTGCTGAGTTTTAGCCGCGAAGAACTGCGCGAGTATATTCAACAGAGGGTGGAATTTTTGGGCTGGGAGCTTGATCCTCCCAAGCGCGCTCAGGTACAAGGTGGCCTTTGGCGCGAAGATGCAACTAATGCCGACACCAAGGCTTTTAGATCCTTTGTGCGCCATGAGGTTGTTCCTGTACTGCTCACTCGCAATCCCTCATTGTTTAAGACGCTTGAGAAAACGATGGATCTCATTGGCGACGAAAATACTTTTATGGAGGGCTTGAGCTTAGAGGCTGCAGATAAGTTTTTGCACCGCCTGCCTACTGGTGTCTTGGCTCTAGATGCCAAGGAGGTAAAAGATCTAGAGCCTGTTGTGGTCAAGCGGCTCATCTATAGGATTTGTCGAGAGATTATGCCTATAAACGAGCGAATTGATCGTGCTCATATCGATGAGATTTTTTTGGGTATTGGACAGGCGGGTTTTGGGGTAGATATTCCTGGCGGTATTAATGTGCACGAAGAATCGGGCTGGCTGCTTTTTGGAGAGTCCGATTATGGGACAGCACAAGGTATCGCTTCTAAGTTCAGCAAGATTCTTAGTGCAGGTATTGCATTGGAATTTCCGGGATCTATAAACATTGAACTTGCAGATTTGCAAAGTCTGAGTATAAGTGCCGAGGTCATCGAGGTGTCGTCTGATGCAGATCCTGTTGAGATGGCAAGATCGCTATCTAGCAAGTGGACAATTTGCTGTGATCTAGAAAAGGTCGAGGCAAGCTGTAAGAGATCCTGCATTGCCAGCCCCCAAGCTCCCTGCTTGCAAGTACCTGCCCCTCAAGTCCCCAACTCCCAAACCCCCCAAAACTCAACTGCTAAAGCTGCCCTAATAGTAAGTAGTCGAAAAACAGGTGATCGTCTAAAACCGGCAGGCATGGGCGGTAGGAGCCGAAAGCTCTCCGATGTGCTGGTGGATCGCAAAATCCCACGCTCTCTGCGCGATCTGGTGATAATCCTAAGAGCTGGAGATCAAATACTTTGGGTAGCAGGAATTATGAGCTGCGAGCCATTTTTGGTGGAGGCATCTACGCAAAGCCTGCTTAAGATCAGTGTCTCAGGCGCTCTTTACCTATAAACAAATACGTGTATGTTAATGAAACCGCCGTGTATCGAACGCTACGCACGGTGGTGTGAGAGGACGGCGTACCAACTAATGCTGCGCCCCCTACTCGATTTTTAAAACTTCAAAAGTTGTCTTATGTAGTGTGTTTTTTAGCCG
>CAZOMM010000060.1:8694-11719 GCA_964581165.1 uncultured Coriobacteriaceae bacterium | reverse complement strand
TTTTTTGAAATCTTCTGCAAAAGTCGAGACTATAATCAAGACTCAACTTTGATCGAGATAATCAACACTGAGCTAGTTGTCACTCTTTATGTAGGTTATATAGGTGAATTTGTTTTTAGATGAGCGATAAAGCTAGACATAAGCAAAGAAAATTGCGGCATGAGCCAATAAACGAACAGTCTGCACCAACGCGTGCACAAGCGCAAGACCAAGCGTCAGGGCGGTCTGCACCAGCACAAGCGTCAGGGCGGTCTGCGCCAACACAAGCGCCAAGGCGATCTCTGTCAGCACAAGCACCAGAGCAATCTGTGCTAATTGTGGGGGCAGGAGCATCTGGACTTGTGGCGGCAATTGTAGCGGCAAGAAATGGTGCAAATGTCACCTTGCTCGAAGCTGACATTAAAGCAGGACGCAAATTGCTTAAAACTGGCAACGGAAGATGCAATCTAAGCAATGCCGCTTTGCAGACTGTCGAGCCCTTTGCAGCTCAAATTCCAGCAGACACAAAAGCCGACATCGAAAATGCCACCAGCACAAACAACCCCTTTGTAACTCAAATTCCAGCAGATGCAAAAGGCTGCGGTTGGAGCAATGCCTCATATGTTGCAGAGGTATTTTCCTCCCCTCTTACCTTGGACGTACTCAAGTTTTTTACCGAGCTCGGACTTCTAACTTATACAGATTCCCAGGGACGCATCTATCCAAGCTCAAACAGAGCTAGATCTGTACTCGATGTTTTGCTAGCCGAGCTAAATCGTTTAAATGTTGATCTTATCTACGAATGCGAGTTGTGTTCGCTTAGGCATATAAAAGACGAAGGATGGCTTGCAATCTGTAGAGACAAAAGGGCGTTTAGCGCTAAGCGATTAGTTCTCGCCTGCTCAGAAATATCCGCTGCAAAGGAAGCCCTCAAAGAGGCTGGAGCCACTCTAACTAAGAGAGTGCCCGTGCTAGGGCCAATTCGCACACAGCGCAAAATTGTGCGAATGATGGATGGAGTAAGACTTCGCTGTCACATATCTCTTTTAAGAGATGGAAAAACCGCAGTTGCCGAGGCCAAGGGAGAAGTGCTCTTTAGAAAATATGGGATAAGTGGAATTGTTGCCTTTGAGATGTCTCGAGTAACGAGTGCTGGAGACATTTTAGAACTGGATCTTTTGCCTTCGATGAACGAGCAAGAACTCATCACAAATATCGAAGCTCGTATTGAGCGTTGCAAACAAAGTGGGTATGGTGATGCCGTAACTATGCTCGATGGGATGTTTATTCGTGAGGTCTCGCGCGCGATGCTTGCAAACTGCAAAATTCAAGAAGATACAAAGCCAGCAAAAGTGGATGCATCCAAATTGGCTCGATCTATCAAGCACTTTAGACTCGAAGTACTCGATGGGCCAACAAAAGACGAAGCACAGGTTCTTAGAGGAGGGGTAAGCACCAGCTCTATTGATCCTAAGTCTATGGAGATAACTGATTCTGCCGGGCTTTATGTTTGCGGCGAGGCCATAGATATTGATGGCCCTTGTGGAGGATTTAACCTGCACTGGGCTTGGGTAACAGGAGCAATTGCCGGCGCCAGTGCTGCATCCGGTACCGGTGCCAGTGCTGCATCCGGTACCGGTGCCAGTGCTGCATCTGGTGTTGGCGCTAGTGTCACTAATGCCGCCCCCAGTACTGCCACTGCCTTCGACACCAGCACCACCTCTGGTAAAACAAATGATTAGAGTTACTGGTCTTAAGCTGCCCCTAGATTTTGGAATAGACAACAGCATCGCAATGCTTAAAGCTGCTGTAGCTCGCAAACTCAAAATTCAGGAATCTGAAATATCGCAGATCATACTTGCTAAGCGCTCAGTAGATGCCAGACGAAAGTCGAATGTGCACTTTAGTGCATCGGCCTATGTTGAGCTTGGAGATCTTAAAGCCGAAACTAGGCTCGCAAACTCACTTAACTTTGTTAACCCTCAGCCCTGGCCCATCCCAGACCTATTAGAACAACTTGCCAACGAAAGGTCTCGGGGAATACGCGGATCCGATTCGCATGCTAAGCACCCAAGACCAGTTGTAGTAGGGAGTGGACCTGCAGGACTCTTTGCAGCCCTAGCGCTTGCCACCGCAGGAGAAGCACCTCTTGTGATAGAGAGAGGCTCTCAGGTAACAAAACGCGCCCAGTCCATTGCCAAGTTTGAGCAAACAGCCGAGCTGGACACTCAAACAAATGTCCAATTTGGTGAGGGTGGAGCTGGCACTTATTCTGATGGAAAGCTTGCTACGGGAGTAAAAAGTCCACTGATAAGCTGTGTGCTTAAGGCCTTTGTGGATGCTGGTGCTCCCCAAGAAATCCTATGGCAGGCACATCCTCATATTGGTACAGATCTTTTGCCTGGAGTAGTCAAGTCTTTGCGGCAGCGCATCGAAAACTTGGGCGGCACTTTTGTATTCGACTCCCGTCTGGTAGCACTTGGAATAGCTTCGGACAAATCGCTAAGTTACGCCACATTTGCAAACGCAGATGGGTCAGAGCATTCCATCGAAGTCAAGCGTCTAATACTTGCCTGCGGTCACAGTGCCACAGATACCTACCAGATGCTTGCCGAGGCTGGTGTTCCATTGCAAGCCAAGCCATTTTCAATCGGTGCGCGAATCGAGCATTTTCAGCAAATGATTAATGAGGCTCAATACGGTGCTGCATGCAAACATCCAGCTTTGGATGCGGCAGACTACAAGCTTTCCTGTCATCTTAAAAACGGCAGATCGGTCTATAGCTTTTGCATGTGTCCAGGAGGAAAAGTTGTTGCAGCCGCAAGCGAAACAGGCGGTGTAGTTGTAAATGGAATGAGCAACTTTGCTCGTGATGGAGTAAATGCCAATTCAGCAATTCTTGTTGGGGTTAGCCCAAGCGATTATAAAAGCAGCAATCCGCTCGCAGGAGTGGAGCTTCAGCGCCAAATAGAGCGTGGTGCCTATGATGCTACCCGCCAAGTTGGCAACTATGCAGCTCCCGCCCAACTAGTAGGAGAGCTTATTT
>CAZOMM010000060.1:0-8594 GCA_964581165.1 uncultured Coriobacteriaceae bacterium | reverse complement strand
CCTTTGTCTTCCTGCAGCTTATGCTTTCACTTGGCATCGGCCCAAGTATCCCCGCAAGAAACCTGCACAACTAACGGAACTTTAAGCTCAGCCACACCGGACATCTCCGCAACTACAATCTCGCTAAGCCTGTCTATCTCTGATTTAGGGCAACTAAAATCAAGTTCGTCGTGAATCTGCAGCATCATCACAGAATCAAGCTTTTCTGCTAGCAGCCTTCTTTGCACCGAAACCATGGCCATCTTGATGATGTCAGCAGCACTGCCTTGCATAGGATGGTTCATCGCCACACGCTCTGCGGCCGAGCGCCGAGGAGGATTCTTAGAACGAATCTCTGGAACATATCTCCTGCGTCCCATAAAGGTCTCGACCCAACCATGTTCTTCTACATACTCCACAAGGCCATCTAAATAAGCCCTAACACCGGGGTAGGCATCAAAGTAGCGATCGATCATCTCTCGAGCCTCGTACACAGGAATAGACAGCGATTGCGAAAGTCCAAAAGCCTGCTGCCCATAAACAATTCCAAAATTGACAGCTTTAGCGCGGCTTCGCAAATCTGGAGTTACATCCGCCTCATCAATTCCAAAGATCCTAGCTGCTGTGGATCTATGAAAATCATCCCCATGCAAAAAGGCCGTAATCAAGCCTTCATCTCCAGAAAGATGCGCAAGCAACCTAAGTTCAATTTGCGAGTAATCGGCCGATAAAAATACAGCACCATCGGGACGATTCGCCATCTCGCGATAAGGCCCAAAAGCCGTACGAATCTTGCGCCCCAACTCGGTCCTAACCGGAATATTCTGCAAATTGGGATCAGAAGAGGACAGTCTGCCTGTAGCGGCAATTGTCTGGTTGAAGGTGGTATGAATTCGCCCATCACCTGCAACCATATCTGGCAAAGTGTCCAAGTAGGTGTTCTTGATCTTGGAAAGCTCACGATATTCCAAAACAAGGCCAGGCACGGGATGCAAACTACTGAGCGAACTTAACACAGAAGCATCGGTTGAATATCCACTATGAGTTTTTTTCTTAACCGGCAAACCAAGCTTTTCAAAAAGAATATGCGAGAGCTGCTTTGGAGAACTCAGGTTAAACTCTTCGCCCACCAGGGCAAATACCTTAGAAGACACCTCGTTAAGCTCATCCGAAATCTGATCAGAAAGCTCATGAATACGCCTAGGATAAATCTCTAGACCAGCCCGCTCCATAGCAGCAAGAACCAAGATAAGCGGCATCTCGATATTCCTAAAGCAGTTCATGGAGCCTTCGGCCTCTAGCTTAGAAATCAGCCGAGGAGCCAAATCCCAAATTGCCTTAGCCCTTGTGGCAATCTCTGCATCAGAAAGTTGTCGCGCGGGCTTTCCTCTCAAAGGCTTTTCTGGCACAGGAAGATGTTGGCCTAAATAGTCCGAAGCCAGCCGCTCTACACCATAGTCATTGCTAGAAGAGTCAAGCAAATAGGCTGCAATAGAGACATCGAAGAACTTATCAGGGTTGATTTCGGATATCTCCAACCGGCTTTCGCGCGAAGAATCAGCCGGATAAAGAGTATGCAAAAGTGCCTTTAAATCTGCAGAGACTACTTTGCAAGGCCCCATGGCCAGCTCATACAAAAGATCGAGAATCAAATCATTTGATTCTTTGACCAAAGCAACCCGCTCAGAATCACAAACAGCCAAAATTACCTTAGATTCAGGCCCATCGTCATCGTCTAAAGCAAGCTGAAGTGTCTCTTGCTCGGATCCATTGCCTGCAATTTGCAAAACAGAAATAGGAGAAGCCTTTGAACTCATCTCCTTAATTGCCAAAAGAGCCTCATCCCCCTCAAGAATGAGCAGCTCTTCTTGGGTATCTACAGCTAGACCATCTGTAGTAGATGTCTGCAAAGCAAGCACTTTTGATATATGAGAAGAAATCTCCAAAGCCTTAAAGGCAGCCACAACCTCATTGGGATCAAAATTAGGAAACCTAGCTTTGGCAGGATCGATATCAATATCCAAATCGCGAACTATTGTGGCAACGATCTTTCCAGCCTCTATAGCATCAACGTTTTCTGCCACATTTTTTGCAATCTTACCTTTTAACTCGCTAGCATTTTCAATAATTGCTTCTACAGAACCATACTGAGCAAGCAGTTTGGCAGCGGTCTTTTCACCCACACCAGGCACTCCTGGGATATTGTCGGAGGAATCGCCCTTTAGAGCAATAAAGTCTGGAACCAGCTCAGGGCCAATCCCATATCGTTCCCTAACCTCATTGGGACCATAAACCTTAACATCAGAAAGTCCCACACGAGTAGCCACAATACGGGTATGCTCACTCGCAAGCTGAAAAGCATCACGATCTCCTGTGACAAGATAGGTTTCTATCCCCTCTTCGTCACCTTTGGCTGCAAGTGTTCCTAAAATGTCGTCGCCCTCGTAGCCTGCAAGCTTAACAACAGGAATTCCCATAACACCAAGCAGCTCCTCGATCATAGGAAACTGCTCTTTTAAATCGGGATCTGTGGGAGGACGCTGAGCCTTATAGCGCTGAATGGCCTTTATTCTAAATTCTGGAATTCCGGCATCAAAAGCGCAGATTACACCATCGGGTTCAAAATCATTTACTAGCTTTATTAGCATCGACACAAAACCAAAAACCGCATTGGTGTGGCGACCATCGGAGGTCATCATGTAGGAGGGTACTGCGTGAAACGCGCGATGCATAAGGCTGTTGCCATCGATGACCGCGATTCGAGTCAAGTTGTTCTCCTTTCAAGCAAGCGCGCTAGCATAAGGAGCGGGCGCAAGAGCGGGAACGGGAAGCACGCTGGTGTAAGAGCGGCGACACAAATGCACCGACACAAATGCACCGACACAAGCACGCTAGCGTAAGCATCCCTACCTTAAAAGCTCCAGAGGTATCCGACACCTCTAACCGTTTTTAAATGCTGTGCAAGATCGGGGCCAAGCTTTGCCCTTATCCTTCGAACATGCACATCTACGGTACGAGAACCTCCGTAGTAATCGAAGTCCCACACTCGATTTAGCAAAGCATCGCGCGAGTATGTACGCCCTGGATGGGTCACCAAAAATGCCAGTAAAGCATACTCAAGATAAGTAAAATCCACTGGCACTCCGTCGATTTTGACCTGATAGGTTGCAAGATTGATTGTAAGACTCCCCTGCCTTATGAAGTCGCTACTTGTAGCTTCTTCCCCAGGCCAGAGAAGATGACGAAGCCTTGCACTTAGCTCCTCATCTGAGGCATCCCTGTCGCAAAAGTCGCTAGCAATCTGCACCGGGAGCCTTAAGCCCTCCATCAAATCGCGATCCAAAACAAGTAGAAGAGCAAACTCATCCACATCTAGGGCCGCGTTCTCCAAATCTGGCAGACTCTCTACATCATTAATATCTGCGTCGGCAGCAATAAGATCAAAATTCACAGGAAATCTTCCATCAAGCAGATCACATAGTGGCGATTCCCCCATCTCGCAGCGAGCATCCATATCCTGAGCAAGGCGCACAAACCTCTCCATAAATCCAGACTGCCTTGACAGAACGAGTATCCTTTTTTGATGCATGCTTTCACCAGCGCTTTCAAGCTATGTTACAAGACGTTTTGATGCCCCTATAAATTTTTGATTTCCTTACAAAATATGTAAGTACCTCTGGGTTTCCCATTCAGTTACTGACTTATTAAATTCCTCACATTCGGCTCGTTTGGCCTCAAGAATGTATTCAAAGATGTGATCGCCTAGGGTCTCTCGCATAAGGCTAGACTCCTCAAATCTATCCAGCGCATCCGAAAGTGTAGTAGGAAGCTCCGCAATTCCAGCACGAGCCCTCTCGGTCTTGCTCATACGCGAGATATCCATGCCATCGCAGGCAGGTGGCAGCTCAAGCTTCTGTTTTATGCCAGCAATGCCTGCAGCAATAGTTACGGCAAACGCCAAATAAGGATTGGCTGCTGGGTCGGCCACACGAAGTTCGGCTCTTGTTGCCAGGGGATCTCCAAGACGATAGGCCGGAATCCTAATCATGGCAGAACGATTGGATCTTCCCCAGCAAATAAAACGAATGGTCTCGCCATGCGAAGCTAAACGCTTATAAGAGTTGATGTACTGATTGGTAATAGCTAAGTATTCGGGCGCGTAGTGCAAAAGTCCGGCAATATAGTGCTTGGCAAGCTCAGATAGCCCTAGCTCATCGTCTGGGCTAAAGAAAGCATTGTCGCCATTTTGATCAAAAAGCGACTGATGTATATGCATGCCGCTTCCATTAAAATCGCTTCTGGGTTTTGGCATAAACGTTGCATAAACACCATGCGCAAGCGCAATCTCTTTGACAACTAACTTGTAAGTCAAAACCGCATCGGCCATCGAAAGCGCGTCGGAGAATCTTAGATCGATTTCTTGCTGCGAAGGCGAGACTTCGTGATGAGAATACTCAACCGGAATAGACATCTTTTCTAAAGTAAGAATTGTGGAGCGCCTAAGATCAGATGCGTGATCTGCCGAAGTCAGGTCAAAATAACCCGCCATATCTATTGGCTGAGGGCTATCTTCGCTCTCAAAGTAATAGTACTCAAGCTCAGATCCGATGTTTGCGGTGTATCCCAACTTGGATGCATGCGCCACCACCCGCTTCAAGACATTACGAGGATCTCCCTCAAAAGGATCCCCATTAGGCTCCCGAATTTCGCAGAACATGCGACCTACGCCATTTTCGCGAGGTCTCCAAGGAAGCACCTGAAATGTGGAGGCAATCGGAAAAGCCAAAAGATCCGACTCTTCCACTGTAGAAAAGCCAGCCACATATGAGCCATCAAAACCCATGCCGCTTTCTAAAGCGTTGGCGATTTCGCTATCTGTAACGGCCATCGACTTAAGATTTCCAAGCACGTCGGTAAACCAAAGCCTAATAAAGTGAATGTCTCTTTCTTCGACCTGCTTTAGTACATAATCTCTATCGTTAAGCATCTTCATCTCTTTTCCTGTCAAAAAGACTAGAAGAACCTGCCCAAGGAACCTGTCCAAAATAACTTACTCAAAAAAACTTGCCCACGAAACCTACCCAAAGAACCTGGCTAAAGAACTTGCCCAATTCAAAAAAGACAGGTGTCAAACTTAGCGCACCAATGTAGGATAAATAACTGGGAAGAAATTTAAACAGCTGGGTTCGCCGAACGTAACCGGGTTCGCCGAACGTAATAATTTCGTAAAAAGCACGAAACATTACGAGTATATCTTCAACCTTGCGTGGAAGAGAGAACATCGAGAAAGGTGTACCAAATGCCCAGAATATCTGAGGAGTACGGTAAAAAGGTTTTTAACGACCATGTGATGAAGGAGCGGCTTCCAAGCGCTACCTACAAGGAGCTCAAAGCCACAATCGACGGGGGCAAAAAAATCACCCCAGAGGTTGCAAATGTTGTTGCCCATGCAATGAAGGAATGGGCAATCGAGCTTGGTGCAACTCACTTTACTCACTGGTTCCAGCCACTGTCTGGAGTCACAAGCGAAAAACATGACAGCTTTATTAACCCCACAGCCGATGGTCGCGCCCTTATGACCTTTTCGGGCAAGGCGCTAATTCAGGGCGAGCCAGACGCATCGAGCTTTCCCTCGGGAGGGCTCAGAGCCACATTTGAGGCTAGGGGATACACTGCATGGGATCCCACAAGCTATGCATTTATTAAGGATGATGTTCTCTGCATTCCCACAGCATTTTGCAGTTACACTGGCGAGGCCCTAGATAAAAAGACTCCGCTGCTTAGGTCGATGGAGGCTATTTCTAAGCAGGCCGAACGTGTACTTAATCTTTTTGGAGACAATATCGGAACGGTTACTACCTTTGTAGGGCCCGAGCAAGAGTACTTTTTAATGCCCAGAGATGATTACTCTCAAAGGCTCGACCTTGTTATGACCGGACGCACACTCTTTGGTTGCCCGCCATGTAAGGGTCAAGAGCTCGAAGAGCACTACTTTGGCAAGATTAGACCAAGAGTCTCTAGATTTATGAAAGAGCTTGATCAGGAGCTTTGGGAGCTTGGAGTTCCGGCTAAGACCAAGCACAACGAGGTTGCTCCTTCGCAGCACGAGCTGGCCCCAATCTTTGATCAGGCTAATGTGGCAGTGGATGCCAATCTGATCACACTCGAAATGATGAAAAACGTTGCTAAGCGCCACGACATGATTTGTCTTACTCACGAAAAGCCCTTTGACGGAATCAACGGCAGTGGTAAGCACAACAACTGGTCGATTGGCTCTAGGAGCGTAAATCTCCTCGACCCAACTGCACATCCTAGCGAAAACCTACGTTTCTTGGTGTTTTTAACTGTAGTTATTAAGGCAGTTTATGAGTACCAAGATTTACTGCGCGCCAGCGTAGCCACTGCTGGTAACGATTTGCGCCTTGGTGCCAACGAGGCTCCTCCTGCCATCATCTCTATCTTTTTAGGTGACGATCTTAATGCCTTGGTTGACTCGCTGGTCAATGGTGTCGATTACAAAGAAACCGACGAAGGTTTTCTCGATCTTGGCGTTGAAGTAATCCCCACTTTTAAGAGAGACTCTACCGACCGCAATCGTACTTCGCCCTTTGCCTTTACTGGCAATAAGTTTGAGTTCCGCATGCCTGGATCGGACATGAACTTAGCCGATGCCAACTATGTTCTCAACACTGCCGTAGCAAGCGTTCTCAAGGAGTTTGCCGACGATTTAGAGAACTCTGACAACTTCAAAGAAGATGCCTTTAACTGGCTTGTCAAGTCTCTGCGCGAAAGTAAGGCAATTATCTTTAACGGCAATGGCTACGGAGATGAGTGGAAAGAAGAGGCTGCCAGAAGAGGCCTTTCCAATCTTGCGAGTACAGTTGATGCTTTACCTGTGCTGATGGACGACAAAAACGTTGCCGTCTGCGAAGAAATGGGAGTGCTCACGCGTACCGAGATCGAGAGCCGCTACCACGCCAAGCTTGAGCAATACTCTAAGGTTATTAACATCGAAGCACAAACGATGCTTTCTATGGCAAATACACTCTATATGCCTGCCGTAAGCCGCTTCTCAAAAGGTATTGCAGAGTCACTGGCAGCTAAAAAGGAACTCGGACTTGAGTGCAGGGGCGAACTGAATTTGCTTGAGCGACTCAATGCTGGAATAAATGCTATTTCTGATGCTATTGAAAAGCTCTTTGAAGTCGAGAATAAGGCAAACGCCTGCACCGAAGAGGATCTAAAGCAGGCACGTATCTATCACGACGATGTGATTCCTGCTATGTCGGAGCTGCGCTTTGCTGTAGACGAGATGGAAAAGATTGTTCCTACAGACATCTGGCCTGTGCCTAGTTACAACCAGATGCTCTTCTACAACACCAAGTGTCCACCATGGGTTTATAAGCACGCCGAAGAAGGCGGTTTCAACTAGAGCTCGTTAACTAGGGGTTTTAGCTGGAAGTTTTAACTAGGACTTGCTGGCTGGGCTTGTTCCTGAACAAGACGCTGCTGTTAAAGCTTTCTTGAGCCTCTATAATTAACCTAAACCTCTAGGGAAAGAGGAATACAAAACACCTTGGAAGGGGTTCCAAGGTGTTTTTGCTGTCTGCGAGTTTTTGCTATTTGCACTATCTGTGAGACTGCCTTTTAGTGCCTGCAAATTTTTGTATTTTGCTTTTTACTTGCGAGAAATTTACTTGCGAGAAATTAAACTCTCTAAGCTCTCTCGACCTTTCCAGACTTAAGGCAGCTAGTGCAAACATTGGCCTTTTTGACATGGCCATTTTCCTTGATAGTAACCTTTTGTACATTAGGCTTAAAAGTGCGGTTGGTAACGCGATGCGAGTGACTTACATTCCTACCCGCAACAGGATGCTTACCGCAAACTGAACATACCTTAGACATTTTAGAAACTCCTACGACTGATATCTGTATTGGCAAGACGGTTTGTCCGATTGCAACCCCCAGACTATAACACCCTTATTCAAGCAGCTTCAAGGCAAAACACGTGGGTGTAAAAATCTATCCGCAGTAGGAAAAACAAACAAACCTAGTGCGATTATTTGCGATTGTTCTGCTTTGAGAAACATGCGATCGTGGATTTTAGCTAACTTTTTCGATAAGTTCTCGAACTAAGCGCTCCGGGTGCTTTAGACATAAAAGTTACGCGTGGATTTTAAGATAAAAAAACGCCATTTATGAAAACAAATCAAAAGCGCATTAGAGTGATCTCGATAAAGCTATAGTATAGTGACGTTGTGTGCCTATGGCTCGGGCACTCATTTAGTAAACAATTACGAGGAGGCGATAGCATATGTGCTTTAGGCCAGGAGAAGTTGCAGTGCCAATTAATTGCCCTGAGTGCGGGGAGAAGATCAGTCCAGTTTCTGGACAGTTCCCCCCATTTTGTCCGTGGTGTGACGAAGAGCTAACCGAAGAAGCTCTGCGTGCCGCTAATCCAGAACTGGCAGCACAGTTCGGCACAGATGCACCAGACACCCCTGAAGCTCCCGGTGCTCCTGCGGCTCCCGGTGCTCCTGCGGCTCCCGGTGCTCCTGCGGCTCCCGGTGCTCCTGCGGCTCCCGGTGCTCCTGCGGCTCCCGGTGCTCCTGCGG
>CAZOMM010000059.1:12533-12789 GCA_964581165.1 uncultured Coriobacteriaceae bacterium | reverse complement strand
TGGAATCTCGAGGCTGGTACGTACTACGATCCTGAGTCTGGCTGGATGATTCATCCCGAGACTGGCGTTTATTACGATGCTGTTACGGGTTATGCCTATGATCCCGAGGCTGCAAATTTGGTAGATGAGGCTACAGGAGCACGCTACGACCTCGAAACCCGCATGCCTCTCAACGAGGATGGCACTATAAACTACGAGGCTGCTGAGGCTGCCGCTGCTGACGCTACAGCTGTTGCAGCTGTGGACCCCACACAAA
>CAZOMM010000059.1:0-12433 GCA_964581165.1 uncultured Coriobacteriaceae bacterium | reverse complement strand
CTACAAACTAGGGAAGAAATTCCTGCCGATCAAGTTGCTAGTTCTAACTTAAAAGCTGAGCCTGCAGCCGCTGAGGCTGCCGCTGCTGACGCTACAGCTGTTGCAGCTGTGGACCCCACACAAATCCCTGAGGGTCTCTATTTTGATGAAGACACAGGAATTGCTTGGGATCTTAAGAGCGGTTATGCCTATGATCCTGCAAGCGCAACCTTGGTAGATCAGAAAACAGGCATTCACTACGATCTACAAACTAGGGAAGAAATTCCTGCCGATCAAGTTGCTAGTTCTAACTTAAAAGGAGGGGAGTAAACATGACACGTTACGCGATGGTTATAGACCAGAGGCGTTGCATTGGGTGCCAATCGTGCACCGTTGCCTGCCGTACATGGAACGACCTTCCGCTAGACATCATTTACAACCCGGTGGTTACAGAGGGAGTTAAAGGTAGATTCCCCAATGTCCACCTAACTTACACACCGCTTCTTTGCATGCACTGCGACAAGCCTCCATGCACTTTGTGCTGCCCCGCCAAGGCTTCGATGCGGGACGAAGATGGCATTGTATGGGTTGATCCAAAGAAGTGCATGGGCTGCAAGGTTTGTGTAAATTCTTGCCCCTATGGCATGCGTGATGCTAATCATCACGAGGGATATGTGCGTAAGTGCACATTCTGCAAGGACCGTGTGCGCGAGGGCGAAAATCCCTACTGTGTTAATACCTGCCACCAGAAGGCAAGAATATTTGGAGATCTTGACGATCCAGAGAGTCAGGTCAGCAAGCTTATCAACGAGCTTAAGACCGATAGGATCTTTCCTGAACTTGGCACAGAACCACAGGTTTATTACATTCCAGATCTGGGAGGTACCGACCTATGAGGCATGAAAAAATGAACAAGAGGTTCTGGACATGGCCTATCGCCATCTACCTCTTCCTCGGAGGCCTCGGCGGCGGCACTCTGTTTATGTCTGGAATACTTTACTTTTTCCTCAACATCAAATATTCGCTGGGATTCACAATCTTGCTCGGTATTGTGATGTTGGCGCTTGGTTGTTTGTTGCTTATTTTTGAGTTGGGGCAGCCAAAGCTGTTTGTTAGAGCGTTTATTGCTAAGACGGCAATCATTAAATGGGGCGCTGTTTTACTAACAATTGCCATGATTGCTGCAATTGTTTGGTGGACTTACTACTGGCCTGTAGAGTGGAATCTCTTTTGGTATAGCTGGGATTGGTTAGAACCTGCAGCTATCATTGTTGCTATGGTAGCTTCGATGGGATTGATGATCTACACCGGAGTTTTGCTTTCGTCCCTTAAGGCTAAGCCATTTTGGAATACTCCTATTCTGCCGGTGATCTTTACTGTTTCTGCTATGTCTACGGGCACTGCAATGGTTGCTCTTTGTTCTGCTGGATCGCCGATAGATTTTTGGATGATTCTGACGCTTGAATCCAGCGCAAACAATGTGTTGGCAGGAGAGCTTGGCTTAACTGGCGATGAGCTAAGCATGATAGGATCCATGTTTGCAAGTTCGGCAGAGGCGTATTTAGAGTCTGAGGTTGAGTACACGGTTTCTTTCATGCACATGCTAGATACGCTGCTTGTTATCGTTGAGCTTGTAGTGCTACTTCTCTTTGTGGTTATGCAGTACAGCTCCAACGAGATAACCGCTAAAACTGTAGCTCAGCGCTGGCTTGTTGGCGAAACTAAGTTCACTTTCTGGGGCGGCATGATCGTTTGTGGTTTGCTTATTCCACTAGTTAGCTACCTGAGCGGGCTTCATATGCTCACCGAGTACATGGCACCGGTTCTTGTACTGCTGGGCGGCTTGCTTCTTCGCTTCCTCTTTGTTTACAACAACGATCGCAGGGAGATCCCTGGGACTGCTGCTTACTACGACAGGCTGCCAAGCAAAGACAGTTTGATCTTGCATCCCTATTGGGAGAAGACAGGCAAGCCATACTAAGGCCTGCTGCAGCTGCCCACTGTGCTTTTGTCTGCTCTTGTGTGTTGGTTTGAGACTTAAGTGTTAGTGAGTAGCTGTTGTCTCAAGACAGATAGCTGTGTTCGGACCCTGCGCGCCAAGTGCGTGTGGGGTCCGTTTTTGGGTGCGGCGTGAGGCCGGTTTTGCTAGTGGTGTATGAGGCCGTTTTGCTTTTGGTACGGAGTTGTTTTGCTAGAGGCGGGCGTGGACTTTGTTTTCGCTTGTGGTGTGGGGCCGGTTTTGTTCGTGTGTGTGGGGTTGGTTTTAAGTGAGCAATTAGACAATTAGAACTTGCTTAATTGCTTGCTTAAATCGTGTGGCGTAGAGTGGCGTAGAGTGGCGCAATCGGCAGTTGGGAGACGCACAGTGGGAGACATACAGTGAATTCATTGATGCGTGAGACTCTAATAGATATAGACCAAGGCTGCATCAGATGCGGACTTTGTGTGAGGGTACAAAGTGAGTGTGGACAGTCAAATCCAAGCTCTTTTGGAGATCTTGCTTTCGAGGTTTTAGCCTCTCTAGAATCCGGTGTTTTTTCAGACAGCTTAGTGGATTTTGCTAGAAGCTGTCTTACCTGCGGAAGATGTACGACATCTTGCCCTGTGGATATTAGATCCCCCGAGGCTGTGATGACGTTTAGGGCAGCAATTGTGGAGGCTAATCCACAGGTTGCAGCAGACTATCGCAGATACAGGTGCGATCTTGATGATTCTATGTTTAACAGAATGCGCTCTGTTACGGCCGCAGTTTACGATGAGGCCCTAGATCGCAAACTTGCAGTTCAAGTTCCAGCAGCATCAGGCCCATCCAAAGCATCTCATCGCCCTGCAGTCCCTCAAGCTCCAACAAGGCCACAGGTGCCAGCAATGCCACGTAAGCCTTCCACCGCTGTTGCCTACACTCAAACTTCTGACACCAGCACAGCACAAACACTGTTTTTCCCGGGCTGCACATTAGCCAACAACTTTCCTGGCCTTACGCATGCTGCATACGAAAAATTAAAAAGCTTAGGTAAGGCAGATTGCATAACTAAGTTCTGCTGTGGAAGACCTCTTTCGCTTATGGGTTTGTCGCAAAATCGAGAAAGCTACGACCAAGATTTTGCAGATTGCCTCAAGGCTGCAGGCGTTAAAAAGCTTATAACTGCCTGCCCAAATTGCTTTTATGCCTTACGTAAGACATTTAACAGAATAGGAATAGATAGCGAGATTGAGCTTAGTTTTATAGCGGGCGAATTCCTGGATGCCAAAATGCGCTTTAATCCAAGCAAAAGGCATCCATATCAAAAGATCTCGATTCACGATAGTTGTCCCGATAGATATGCTGGGATTATTGCCAAGCAGCTAAGGGAACTATTTTCTGAGGTTGAGGTTGTGGAGCTTGAGCATTCTAGGTCAAACTCTGTTTGCTGCGGAGCTGGAGGCTTTGCTTCTGTGTTTAAGCCCGATCTTGGTCAGAAGGCTTTTAGCGCTGGGGTAAGTGATTTCTATGCAGCTAGAAGCAGATGCCTTGTTACAACATGTGCAAACTGCGCAAGCACTTTTAAATCGTCTGGCGCTCTAAAATCGTGTCACTATCTAGAGCTATTACTCGATATAGACATGGATATGCCTCTTTATAACAAGGCAATCGATCATTTGTGGAATCCCTCTAATCCTCTAAATCTTGAACGATTTGAAAAGGACGAACCCTTCTTTGTTAAGGGGACTTAATGCAAGAACTTGATACGAGGATTTGATGCGCAAGCTTAAGAGCAACTGTCATTACTGTGGATACCTTTGTGGCTTTATCGCTTCTGTTGACGATGAGGGCAGGCTTGTTGACCTTGAACCCGATCCATCTCGCTTTCCCTATGATTCTTCTATTGTTAAGGGTTGTAGACGCTGGCGCATTAACCTCGACGTTATCGATGGAGAAGATAGAATTAACTATCCACTCAAGCGAGTAGGAGAGCGAGGTTCTGGTTCTTGGGAACGCATCAGCTGGGATCAGGCCCTAGACGAGATTGCAGAGAAGATGAGCGATCTTGTTGAGCGCTACGGTCCAGCCACTGTTGCGAGCACTATCGGAGGGCCTCATGCATGTTTTTGGCCTTTGCATCGCTTTTTGAATCTTCTTGGCTCGCCCAACAATATGGGAATAGGGCAGATTTGCTGGAATCCTAGGATTTGGATAGACTGCCTTACTTTTGGTTGGCCAATTGAGGCGGATATAAATCCAAAGGTGAGCAAGGCGGTGTTTTTGTGGGCCACAAACCCTGCAGTTTCGGATAACTCGCTTTTTTGGCGAACTTTGCAAGAGGTTGCTGATAGCGATGTTCCCTTGGTGGTTGTAGATCCGAGGCTTACCAAAACTGCCAAAGCTGCAGATTTGCACCTTGCCCCATTTCCTGGAACAGACTGCGTGCTAGCTTTAGGGCTGATCCATCAGATTATCCAGACCGATAGATACAATCATGACTTTGTTGAGAAATGGTGTCACGGCTTTGAGGGTCTTGTAGAGCATGTGCAGGCCTATACAGCATACTACGTTGAAGCTGTAACTGGGGTGCCTGCAGACGACTTACAAAGAGCTGCAGAGATCTTTTCTCAGCCTGGTCCCACGGCCCTTTTGTCGGGTAGGGGGATCGATCAATTGGGTGCTAATACTGCACCAACTCATCGTGCTCTTGCGATTCTTAGGGCAATTACGGGCGACATAGACAGGGCAGGAGCCTGTGTTATCAATATGATGAGCGATTTTGTTCCCGAGGTTGATATGGAGACAAGCTATACGATGCCTCAGGAAGTGCGCGATGCTCAGCTAAATACCCCTGTCACTCCCTTGCAGTGTTATGACGGTTACGATGGGGCAATTGATCTCACTTTAAAACTTGGGCGTAGACTCCCCATGCGCTATCTAACCTCGGCACATCCCAATTTGGTGTGGCGAGCAATGCTTACAGACGAGCCTTATCCAATTAGAGCTTTGATTGTTCAAGCAGCAAATCCTCTTATCACTTATGCAAACTCTCATCTAGTTCACGATGCGATGTGTAGGCTAGATTTGATGGTTGTGCTCGAGTACTACATGACACCAACAGCTCAGATGGCAGATTATGTGCTGCCTTCTGCTGGGGCCTTTGAGAGACCCCTGTTTCAGGCGCAGGGAGGAATCGCAAATGTGGCCTATGGTGGATGGGCTGCCGTGGAGCCATACTACGAGCGCAAATGCGACTACTATTTCTTTAGGGAGCTTGGGCTGCGTATGGGGCAGGCAGATTACTGGCCCCAAGAAAACTTAGAAGATGCTCTTGAGTTTATGATGTCAACAACTTCGCTTGGTTGGGAAGGTTTTAGGGATGTGGGCCTTTATTACGGAAAGACCTGGTACTCCAAACACGATCTGGATCTTCCCGATGGGGGAAAGTGGGGCTTTGCTACAAGCACTGGCAAGGTGGAGCTGAAAAACGAATATCTTATTTCTCTGGGGGCTACTTTATATCCTGAGCCGGTTCCTATTGATGACGATTTGGATAGGCAATTTGCAAGTAGCTTTGGGCTAGACGTAGATCCTTTCACCAATGAGGTTGTGGGTGCCGCAGGCTCGGCACTAGGTGCCGCCACTTCGACTCGAGATGCCGCCGCAGGTTCGGCCCCAGACACCACTGCTTCAACCTCGGCCCTAGATGCCGCATCCAACACATCAAACCCTCGGATCATGCGCATGATCACCGGTGCTAGAATGCAGCCGTTTTGGGCCTCCTCGTTCTTTAACAACAAAAAGTTCAGAAAATCTCATCCCTATCCCACAGCTTCTATGAGCAGGGCCACCATGGAAGCAGCAGGAATTAAAGTAGGAGACTGGGTAGAGGTCAAAACTTCTGTCGGATCCGCCCAATTTGTTGCCGTTAGTTCGGAGCTAGTGGATGGGGTGATAAGTGTTGAATATGGTTGGTGGTACCCTGAAGACAAAGCTGCTGAGCCAGATCTTGGAGGCATGTGGAAATCGAATGTCAACGTTTTGACCAGTGGGGATATAGAAACCTCAGAGCCGCTAATTGGCTCTTGGAAGTACAACGGAATTCTCTGTTATGTGACTGTGGTTGGCCACGTGCAGGATTCTCAAGATGAAAGGAATGATCTAGATGGCGATTAGAAAACATGCTCTGCTTCTATTTAGCAAGCCGCCGGTTCCAGGCATGGTAAAAACTAGGCTTACCAAGGAATTTGGAGGAATTTTTACGCCGGAGCAGGCAGCTCAGTTTTTTAAGAGAACAATGTACGACGTAACGGACTTGTGCATGCATGCCCTCTTCAATCTTGAGTACTACAATGCTCAGGCCAAAGAGCAAGATCCCGATGTGGACGAGATGCAGTACGACTTTTTTGTTTCGACCTGCCCGGCCGAAAATGTGGAAATAATGAAGGAGATCTTTACCGAGATTGGTGAGTGGCCTCGCGAGTTTCATTACATAGTAGATTCGGGCAGCAGTTTTAATGAGCATTTTGACGATGCTTTCAAACAGATTTTTGATATGGGTTACGAAAGCATTTTGTCTGTTGGCGGCGATATTCCCACAATGCCGCTCGATCACGTTATTAGCGGTTTTCAGTGGCTGCACTACTTCTACGAAAACAACGACGGTATTGGTGCCGTTGTGGCTCCCTGTCAGGAGTGTGGCGTATCGCTAATAGGCTTTACTCGTGACACTCCACTTGACCATCAGGGTGTCTACTATGCAATGGATGGTCGTCCGGCTCTCGATGCCTATCGTGAGAAGGCTGCAGAAAACAATATTCCTATGGCCTATCTAAGCACGGTGGCCGATGTGGACGACACACAAGATCTCGCCCATGCAACCACTTTGATGCGCATGATTCGCTACTGTCATGAGTTTCAGCCTAATCTTTTTGTACCCAAGCGCACGATTGCCTGGCTTGATGCAATTGGAATTACGGTTTCTACTCCTCCAAACGATGAGTTTGACCCAAGGGATGACATAGATGTCTAAAAGGGAAATTTCCCATACAGAAGCCCTGTGTCCTACTTGCTTTTCGATTTTAGATGCAGAAATCTATGCAGATGACAACAGCAAGGTATGGATGGGCAGGACCTGTCCCGAGCACGGTAGACTAGACACCTTTATTTGGCCCGATGCCGACCATTACGAATGGATGGCATCGCTGGCCTTTCCCAAAGCAAGGCCGCAGGTGGTTCATGAGCCAACAAAGCCCTGTCCTTTTGACTGTGGCATGTGTGCGAGGCATCGACGTAAACCTACTTTGGTTGAGATTGAGGTTACCCAATCGTGCAATATGCACTGTCCTGTTTGCTTTATGTCTGCCGAGGCCGATCCATATGCAATTTCGCTTGAGAGCATCGAATCTATGTATCGGGCAATTGCCGATCAGGCCGGGACTCAAACTGGAATCCAGCTAACTGGGGGAGAACCAACTACACGTAAGGATCTGGCTCAGATTGTGGCCATGGGTCGCGAGATGGGTTTTTGGGGTATCGAGGTTAATACCAATGGCCTTGTTATCTCAAAGGATATCGACTACCTGCAAAGCTTGGTGGATGCAGGCTGCACAGGAATCTATTTGCAGTTTGATGGACTGGACGATTCTATATACCAGCAGATTCGTGGCCGCGACATGCTGCAGGTAAAGCTCGATGCCATAGAAAATTGTCACAAATGTGGAATTCAGGTAGTTCTTGCCATGACCATAGTAAGTGGCATTAACGATGATCAGCTTGGCAAGGTTATTGATTTTGCGTTAGACAAAAATCACACAATCTTAGGAGTTGCCCTGCAGCCTGCCTTTACCTCTGGTAGGTTCGAGGCCAATCGTGTTGTTCCACTAACAATGGGCGATGTGATTTTTATGCTAGAAGAGCAGACGAATGGATTGATTCGCTCTTCTGACATATGGCCACTGGGTTGTTCCAATCCATTTTGCGATACCGGTACTTATCTAGCGATGACTTACGATGAGCGCGGCAAGCGAATCTACACTCCTTGTACTAGGGAGCTAACTCGAGAGGAGTATCTGAGCCTATACGATAAAGACTCTCCTCAGGGTTCAGTTTTTTGGGACATTGTTGAAAAAAGTGACATTCCAAGCGCTGGCGGATTGTCTGTAATCATCATGAATTACATGGATGCTGTCACCTGCGATTTGCAGAGGATGAAGGAATGCTCAATGTTCAACACCATGCTAGACGGTCGCTTGATTCCGTTTTGCTCTTATCAGCTTACAGATAAACAGGGTAAAAGGATTCATATTCCGTGGGGAACAGAGGAGATTTGTTAGGGGCTCAGGGAGTTTAAGAGACTTAAGGGGTTCAAGGGCTTTCAGGATCCTAATGGGCTTGAGGAGCTTGGAGATCTTGGGGAGCTTGGGGATTCTAGGGAGCCTGAGGGGCTTGGGGATCCCAAAAAGCTTATGGATCCTAGAGTCTAGCTCGCCCGATGTGAGAGCTGCCTAGGAGTAGCTTGCCTAGGACTAGGTAGATAAAAGGATAAGCCTTAAGATCGGAGATGAGGGGATGGCAGTCGGAGATCTAAGAGGAACCGACATCAACGATCATATTGAAGATGTTGTATTTAGTGCAGTAGTTGACGATTCAAAATGTGTTGGCTGTGGTCTTTGCGAGGCATTTTGTCCCGTAGAGGTTTTTGAAATGCACACCACAGACGATGGCAAAAAACGTCCAGTGCCCGTTGGTATCGAGAAGTGTTGGGGCTGCGAGACCTGCTCGGGCCAATGCCCTCAAAATGCCTTGAGAATCCAAGGCAGCTCAGAGAGTTCCTTTGTTGATGGGCGAGAAATGGCCGAGCCACTCTCTGCAGAAAAAAAGGAACTGTATGCCAGTTGGGCTGAGACAATGAAGAGAGTCTTGGGGCTTCGCTGGCATGTAATTGGGATTAGGCTACTTCCCGCAGGTGCTCCGGTTCCAGATGTTCCAATTCCCGAAGAAAGGTATAGATACTGCCAGTCCTTGATGGCTGCTAGGCGCGGTAGGGCGATGATGATGCCGGCCAATCGTCATGCTTGCCCAGATGGAACATCAATCCTTGGGCTTACAGATATCCCGGCAAAGCTAGCATCTGGAGAGCTCTACATCCTGTTTCATAAGCTCGATTCAATCGAGGCTGCTCAGCGCATGGTTTCTGAAAGACCATGTCTAGAGCCTAGGTCGGTCGATGCGACGATTGTTTTTCCATTGGATAATGCTCCCACCGATCCTGATGTGATAGCGGTGGTGGCTCAGCCGGAGCAAGTTATGTGGCTTAGCATGGCAGCTTCTTACTACACTGGCCATCGATTTGAATTTCATGCAAGTGGATACAATGCTCAGTGCGTAGAAACCACTCTTTTGCCTTACACCACCGGCGAACCTAATATCTCATTTGGTTGTTATGGCTGCAGGGCCAGTTCTGACGTTGGCGATGAGTATATGTTTATGGGTCTTCCGGTGGATCAGATGCCTACTATTTGCAGAGGTCTTGAGGAGCTTGGCAAAAAAGCCATTCCGCAGTCTAGGGATAAGATCTATCTGCCCCCACTGATGATGTAGGAGAGGTATTAGAGAGGTGCAGGAGAGGCCACATGGCAGAGGAATTGTTTACGCTTAGACCCACAAAAAAAGACGATTTTCCCTACCTTGTGATGATGACCGAAGGGCAAGAGATAGGAATACCCCCCAACTATATGGAGGGTGGATGGTCTGCAGTTAACTTCCAAGATATCCCTGTTGGATATATCCATGTTGAAGCCACAGAGCAGGGCCCTCATGTAGGTCCTGTGGTGGTCTTTGAAAACTGGCAAGGCTACGACATTGGTACGGCTTTGATACATAAGGCACGCGAGCTTTATGGGCCTATCAAACTTGTTTCTAATGGCACATCCAATGGTTTTTACGACAAGCTTGGCTTTGAGAAGATCGATTGGGATGATGTTGATTCCACATTTCATCGCGACTGTCTAAGTTGCCCATATTTTGAGCAATGCGGTCCGCAGCCCTACATTCTTAGGTAAAAGAACTTTTCAATCTATCCCTGCGATCCATCTTTGTGACTCCTCTTCACGATTTATCTCCACGATCCATCTTTATGATCCTTCTCCATCCGCTGTTCTCGTATGGATAAAGCCTAGAAATAGCGGATGGAGGTGGTGCATCGCTTGCCTGAGTCACTCGTTTGCGACAAACGTGGAAACGAGGAAGATAAAAGGCAGTTTAGTCAAGGATTTTGCCCTTTATCGATATCGTTACTACTTCAACTGGAAGATCCTTTGCAGAGCTTGTAGCAGCCTTCTTTGCAGCCATCTCAAGCCCGCCGCAACAAGGTACCTCCATTCTCGTAACGGTAATGCTGTTAACGTTGTTGGATTGAATGATTCCAGACAATTTCTCCGTGTAATCCACGCCATCGAGTTTAGGACAACCAATAATTGTTACCTTATCGCGCATAAAACGCTCATGCATCGATGCGTAAGCATATGCACAGCAATCTGCGGCTATCAGCAAGTCGCAGCCCTCAAAATAAGGGACGTTTACAGAGATGAGCTTTATCTGACACGGCCATTGACCTAGCCGTGATATAGCTTCAGTGGAAGTTGCTGCTATATCTTCTTGACTGTTATCAGCCTCGAATTTGTGTGTGCGGCTACTGGGACATCCGCTGTGCACCTCGGGAAACAGTTTGGCTTTGGCCCTTATGTTTTCCATGACAGCCTGTTCGTTATATGAAGCTGCTTCTCGCTCCACAAAGGTGATGGCATCAACGGGACACGATGGCAAGCAGTCTCCCAGACCATCACAATAATCGTCTCTTAGTAGTTTGGCCTTGCCAGCGATAATTCCGATTGCTCCCTCGTGGCATGCATCGACGCAGGCCCCACAACCTGTACATCTGTCTTCATCGATCTCTATTATTCTGCGTTTCATGCACTCTGCTCCTAATTGTGCCTACTCCTTACATATGCTCTGCCTCCTATATGTGTTCCGCCTTCTGTATACGCTCTAGCCCTCATTCAATCCTTGTCTTTGTTTACTATGGCTTACTAGTAAACCTTTATTTGCGCTAAAAAACTGTTGTAATGACAACATTTTCAGGTTTACTTTGATTTGATTGCCCTCCCTGCCCTCCCTGCCCTTCTCGCCCTCTCCGTCCTCCCCGGGGGGCCTTAAGTGAGAAAACCTAGGTGCGGCTCCAATGGGTCATGGTGGCTACGGTTTGCTGTCCGTTTAGAACTGTGGGAATAAACTGCAAATCCGTGGTGCTATCATCTCACTGGACGGCACTGCGCACATGATCGTGCCGTAGCCAGCCTTGCTTTGTGTTTTTGTGTTATGGCCGGGTTTGCTGGCAGCTCGGTTTTTTGTTTTAGGGAGTCTATATATGGGCGCACATGTTCTTTTAGGAAAGATTAAAAAGATTGTCGCAGTCTTTGCGGCATCGTCTATTTTGCTCGCCAGTCTTTCTGCTTGCAGTAGTACTTCTTCTGTAGCAGCAACTGTAAATGGAGAAGAAATCACCGAAGATCGGGTGACATCTTACATTACCGCCATGCGTATTGCTTATTCACTCGATGATGATGAGGACTGGGCTAGCTACCTTGATAGCGCAGGTTTTACTCCAGCCGAAATACGAGAGCAGGCTATTCAAGTTATAGCTGAAGAAATACTCGTTGCAAATGCAGCTATAGATGCTGGCTATACCGTAGACGAAGAAGATATCGACTCGGCAATAGAGTCGATTAGTTCTCAATACGATTCTGATGCGGAGTTTCAAGCTGCATTGGCGGCTCAGGGCACAACCGAGGAGCAGCTTCGAGAGGATTACCGAAATTACATGTACCAGCTGATAATTCAAGACGAGGTGATTTCGGATCCTGATCCTACAGACGAAGAGATTCAAGATACGATTGATTCAAACATTGATTACTATGATGGCGCAAAGAGGTCTTCGCATATTCTTTTCAGCACAGATGATCAAGACACTGCCCAGACAGTACTAGACGAATTAATTGCAGGAGAGGCAGATTTTGCCGAGATGGCAGAGCAGTATTCACAAGATTCGTCGGGTAGCAGCGGGGGAGATGTTGGTTGGGATTGCGAGGCTACCTTTGTAGACGCTTATCAGGAGGCTCTGGATAGTCTTTCTGTAGGCGAGATGACTCAAGAGCTTGTTGAGTCGGAGTACGGATATCACATCATCCTATGTACAGATGAGTTTAATGTCGAAGAAGGTGTCACATACACTGCCGATAATCTGCCCGAGAGCATCTATACACTCATTTATGATGACTTGGTAGACAGTCTAAAGTCTGCGGAGTATAGCGAGTATGTTCAGGCTCTTGTAGATAGTGCCGAAATCGTCATCAATGATATGCCAGAAGGCTTGTCTTATGATGTGACGGTTGAGGAAGAAACTACAGACGAATCCAGTGATGAGTCTAGCGA
>CAZOMM010000058.1:0-12812 GCA_964581165.1 uncultured Coriobacteriaceae bacterium | reverse complement strand
TTGTGGTGCCGTCTCCCAGCTGGCTATAGTCGTTGCTCCCCCACGTCCACAGGGAACCATCCTCTTTGATTGCGGCAGAGTGCGTCATTCCAAGAGAAACCTGGACGACATCGTCCATGACTTCTATGGGTGAGTATCTTGTTCTAGTGCTGCCATCGCCGAGCTGACCATCGTCGTTCTCTCCCCACGTCCACAGGGAGCCGTCCTCTGTGATCGCGGCAGAGTGCCGGTATCCGAGGGAGACCTGGACGACATCGTCCATTACCTCTACGGGCGTGGAGCTGCTGGTTGTGGTGCCATCGCCGAGTTGACCGTAGGTATTGCTTCCCCACGTCAACAGGGAACCATCGGTGGTGATCGCGGCGGCGTACGACCCTCCAAGGGAGATCTGGACGGCATCGTCCATTATCTTGACAGGTGTGTATCTGATCGTTCTCGTGCCGTCGCCGAGCTGGCCGCTGGCGTAATACCCCCAAGTCCACAGGGAGCCGTCCTCTGTGATCGCGGCTGAGAAGTGTTCCCCAAGAGAGACCTGGACGGCATCGTCCATTATCTTGACAGGTGTGTATCTGTCGTTTGTGGTACCATCGCCGAGATGACCATAGCGGTTGTGCCCCCACGTCCATAGGGAGCCGTCCTCTGTGATCGCGGCGGAGTGGTATTCCCCAAGAGCAACTTGGACGACGTTGTCCATGATCTTTACGGGCCTGAAGCTGTTTTCTGTGGAGCCGTTGCCGAGTATGCCATAGGAATTCCATCCCCACATCCACAGGGAGCCGTCCTCTGTGATTGCGGCAGTGTGAAAGAATCCAAGAGAGACCTGGTCGACATCTTCCATGATCTTTATGGGTATGTAGCTGTCATTTTGGGTGCCGTTGCCGAGCTGGCCTTGAGAGTTATCCCCCCACATCCACAGGGAGCCGTCCTCTGTGATCGCAGCAGAAGAGTGGTAGCCTCCAAGAGAGACCTGGGTGACATCTTCCATGATCTTTATGGGCGTGGAGCTGCTGGTTGTGGTGCCATCGCCAAGTTCACCATAGTGGTTAGCTCCCCACATCCACAGGGAGCCGTCCTCTGTGATCGCGGCCGAATGGTCGAAGCCAAGGGAAACTTGCACAACCTCCAGCCCCTGCTCATCTAGGGTTTCAAGCGCCGAAGCGTTCAGCTCCGACATGTCGAGTTCTGCGTCGCCCCCGGCTGCAAGCGCAGGGGCGGACAGCATGCCCACGAGCAACACCAGAGCCATGAGGACGGTCAGCGGTTTCTTCTTAAACGAGGTGGAGTATCTAGACTCAGACATAAGCCCCCCCTTAAACCGAAAAACAAACGCGTAAGCTCCTGCATACAAAACCGTAGTTATGCAAGAACTTTATAGCTTTTTAAGGGAACACCTCCGCCTAGGTCAAGCCTGATTCGAAATTAATATTCCAAATCAAAAAATTAATGCCTTGCAATTCAGTTTCCGGGATTTGAACTTCGTTTAGATTTGGGTTAGAAGATTGCCCAATCCTTGGTTGAATTGAGCTTGGAAACCTCAAGTTATTTGTTTAGATTCTTAGTTCATCATAGGTATTAGAGGTGCTTCGCCACTTCTGGCAGCTCCTTTTCGAAGGAGGTGTTACCTATGGTTCGTTTGATTGTCGAACTCTTACGAGTTTTAGCAGAAACGATCCTGCAGGTCCTCGGCCTGCTGGATCAACGAAAGTAAACGTAGCGTAAAACCTACGGGTTTTTCACAAGTTTATTTAGTTGTTTCGAGTTGTGTTGTTGGGAGGTGAGCGAACAGTCTTGTTGGAATGGCTGAGCCCCGCACCAAAACTCAAACACTGCGGGGCTCTCAATTTCAAAAGGGCTGCCCGTCGTGGCGGGGTGCCTTTTAAGGAATCATAGCATGTCCTAGGAGATACGCCTCCATAAGCTTTATGGAGATTTGAACCTAGGACATGCTTGTTGAAGGGCTTGTTAAAGACACTTAGTGACGCTTAATGATCACAAGCTCCCATACTTAACATCCTCCCCAGAAGGGCGGTTAATTTACTTGAGAAACTTGAGAATCTGCCAATCCAATCGGTTCTACCAAAATCGGTTTTAGATGAAGGTTTTAAACGAAAAATAGAAACAATCTAATTCATATTGGCAAAACGCTCTACCGCCTTAGTGAAGCTAGCGATGGTCTGGTCTGGATCTCCATGCTCTATGCCATCGCGTACACAATGTTTAATATGCCCCTCTAAAACTACCTGTCCGCATTTGTGCAAAGCCGACTTGGCGGCATTTATCTGAGCAAGGATATCTTCGCATGGAACATCTTCATCAATCATGCGATTGATAGCCTGAACCTGGCCCACGATTTTTGCCAATCTTCTGTGCAGATTGTCAAAATCCATGCATTGCCTCATTTGCCTCTCCTCTGTATTTCAAAATCGCCGAAACTGTACAGACTCCCCTTAAAAACGAACAGGTTCACCTTGTCTATCTGCACCAAGTTCATGCAGTGGATGTGTAGACTATCAACCATCCACATAAGACTCCTACATCTTAAACGTAACTAAGTAAATACTAGGAATACGATTTCAAATTGAGTTAAATCAGAATTGCACAATTACTGTTTTTAGTGAAAGCTTTAACGAAAAGCTTATCGTTGTTGAGTGCCTTTAGCTGTAAGCGCACTTTAACTCTACGTCAACGGCGATTTAACATTGAGCTTATAAATTGCAACACATCGTTAAAAGGAGGAGACGGATGTTAAAAGCAATGGAAGTAAAACCTGATATCTACTGGGTTGGAGGTATCGACTGGAACGAACGTAATTTCCATGGATATACCACCGAAAGAGGCACAACCTATAATGCCTACTTGATCATGGATCAAAAGATCACCCTTATAGATACCTGTAAGGGTAAATTTGCCAATGAGATGATTGACAGAATCTCAGATATTGTTGATCTGGCAAAAATCGATTATGTGATTTCGAACCATGTTGAGCAGGATCATTCGGGTGCAATTCCTGCAATCATGAAGCATGCAACCAAGGCCAAAATCGTTACAAGCGATCCAAATGGACTAAAAGGCCTTACTGCTCACTATGGGGATTCCTATGAGTATCTTCCGGTTAAAAATGGAGATACTTTAGAGATTGGGAAGAGAACATTAACTTTTGCGCACACTCCCATGGTGCATTGGCCAGACAATATGGTTACGTACGACGAATACGACAAGATCCTCTTTTCAAATGATGCTTTTGGTCAGCATTTTGCAACTTCTAAGCATTTTGATGATGAGAATGACCTGAGCGAAGTATTGCATCAGGCTCAAAAGTACTATGCCAATATCGTCATGCCTTATTCCAAGCAGGTCTGCAAGGCACTCGATGCCCTAAGCGGCATAGATATCAAAATGATCTGTCCAAGCCATGGAGTTATCTGGCGCAGCCATATTCCTGAGATTTTGGAACAATACACTAAGTGGAGTTCGCTTGAGCCAGACGATTATGCAATCGTGGTATACGACTCAATGTGGCACACCACAGAACAGATGGCTGTTGAGATATTAGAAGCATTCGTAGAGGCTGGAATCCGTGCAAGATTGTTTGATCTTAAACACAATCATATTTCGAACATCCTCACCGAGGTTTTACCAGCCAAATACATTGCTGTAGGATCGCCAACACTCAACAGCGGATGTATGCCTACTGTGGCGAGCTTCCTTTGTTACATGAAAGGACTCTCGCCCAAAAACAGAATTGGTATCCCATTTGGTTCTTATGGATGGGCACCGCTTGGCCCCAAAGAGGTTGCAAAGCAGCTGGAAGATTGCGGCTTTAGCCTAGACTTTGGAACTATCACACATCAATGGACAGAAGACGAAGAAGGATTAGCCGAGATTCGCAAAACCATCTTGGAGGGACTCGGCAAGCAGGCATAATCACAACATAAGGCGGCGCTCAAGCAAGCAGCGGGTCAGGAGATAGCAAGCTAGGCAGCCAGCAGGGCAAGCAGCAGTGCAAGAGCCGGCAAGCTAGACAGTCAGTTAAGCAAACAGCGGGTCAGGCGGACAATCAGCCTAGACTATCAGCCTAGAGTAAGTATGTAAGTTACAAGTAATGCCCAAGGTGCTTTTTAAAGCCGAAGTCACCATTTAGACCAAAAGGCTTTTAGCTCCTTGGGCATTTTGATTAATCATAGACGGCACTTTGTGACGTGCTCATGTTTGAGACCTAGTCATGTTTTTCTGATAACTCTTAGCCTCAGCTAAAACACTTCTCTACTCTGAATAAATGTTGAAAATCTTTTTTAGATAGCTTGAATATCTGATCCTGACCTCTTCTGGCTCATCAATTACCACATTGTCCCCAAACTGTGCCAACCAGCCGTAAAAAACGGGACTTATCACAACATTTGCTCTTAAGAGAACTGTGTCTTTATCGAGTTTCTTCACAATAGATTCAATGCCAAAACGATCCACCATCGAATCGATTGCTTTGCGCCTGACTTTAAAATGCACAAGCCTCTCTTCGCCGTCGAACATCCCAAACGATCTTTCTTGGAATCTTGCAGCGTCAAAATTAGCTATGCGGGCATTTCTTGAAGAAAGCGTACCTGTCGTAGAAACTTCCGCCATCCGATCAACTCTAAAAGTTCTAAAGTCGTCATCCTGAGAATCAAAGGTAACTAAATAGTACAGATCGTTGCTATATATTAGTGTTACAGGAGTCTGTTCATAAACCTTACCTTTGTGTCTAAGTTGACGCTTGGCATCGGTGTTTATTGTGATGTATTTAAATGTGATGCGTAATCGCTTTACCAAAGCGGATTTGATCTTGTTTACGTTTTCTAAAACTACGTCATTTGCATTGGCAACACGCTTGTCTACAAAAACATTTCCGGAAAACTCATCAAGATACGAACAGGGAGCAAGTTTTCCAATTTTGCCCACAATCTCTTCAGATTGTCTCTCAGTTAAAAACCTACATGATTGAACTGCATCACGTATAAACAAGAGTTCAGAAATATCAAACATGCGAGACTTGAGATGATATGAAACACCTCCACCTGTCTTGCCGCCATGCTTTTTCTGAATATCTAGGCCAAAATCCCTAAGAGCCTCGATATCTCTATAAACCGATTTACGCTCTGCTGGTATCCCCCGCTGCTCAAGCCGATCCAACAGGTCGTGCATTGTTAGGCCATGTTTTTCGTCTGTTTCTTTAATAAAAATTTTCGCAAGTTCTAAAATTTTGGTTTTTTGTCGCTCTGACCTCGCCAAACTGACCGCCCCCAGAATTTGAATTAGGCAGCTTTTATGATGTCCGTTCTGGATTATGTCATAACAAAAATTAAGCAGAATCAGTTTCTGGAGACTTTGTAAAAAGTGACGCAAACAGGCTATATGACTTATGCATATGTCCGAATTATAAATCGCCAACAGAATAGAGTTTAAGTTTTACCGAAGTAAATCATCCGTTTCCGCTTGATGCAGAGTCGGCAAAGCCATTAACTAGCCACCTCGAATTAGAATCGCGAGACACAAATAGTGGCTGCTAAGCAGTGGCCGTCAGTCGCTGGCCGTCCGCTGCCCCGCTAAGCAGTGACTACCAAACCGTAGTCGCCCCGCTAGGCAGTGGCTGCCCCGCCAATCGCTGGCTGCCCGCTGCCCCGCCAAGTAGTGGCTGCCAACAATAACTGCAAATCTTTAAGACCCCTAAATAGCGATGCCAATAATCAATAATCCAAATACAAACGAACCCGGCATGGAAATCTTTACCGGAGTTGCCGACTCCATGCTTAGAGATAGCGAACCTACAGGACTTTTTGTTGCAGAATCCCTAAAAGTTATATCTAGAGCTTTGGCATCGGGAGCTATGCCATATGCAATGCTTACAGATAGAAAATGGTTAGACGATTGCCACGATGTAATAGATGCAATCCTCAAAAATGATCCTGCAGCTCCAATTTATGTTGTTGACTCAAAAGGTTTTGCCACGATCACTGGATATAAAATCGCTAGGGGGCCAGTTGCTGTTTTTAAGCGTCCCGAGTTACCAAATTTGCGTGAATTATGCGCTGAGGCAAAACGCATCGCGGTGCTAGAGAATATCAATAACTACACAAACGTAGGTGCAATTTTTAGATCGGCTGCAGCTCTTGGCATAGATGCTGTTCTGATAACGCCAAGCACTCACGATCCTCTCTACAGACGGGCAGCTAGAGTGTCTATGGGAACGGTCTTTCAAGTTCCATGGACAAGAATTGGTGGTGCTCCAAAAAGTTCTTTAAAGAAAGAAAAATCAGTCCAAAAGACAGAAAGCGCTGTGCAGTCAAAAGAAAGGCTAAACGCCAAATCCTGTCCAAAAGAAAAAATAGATGATAAGGCTTGGCCAAAAGAAGGACTTGACGAGCTTAAAAGCCTTGGTTTTACCACGCTTGCCCTAGCATTAACTGATGATTCGATCCCGATAGATGATCCAAGACTTAGCAACTGTGAAAAACTCGCTCTAATTATGGGTAGTGAGGGAGATGGATTGTCGCATCAGACCCTAGCCTGCTGCGATTATTCTGCTCGTATCCCCATGATGCACGGTGTTGATTCGCTAAATGTGGCAGCTGCAAGCGCAGTAGCCTTTTGGGAGTTAAGATACAGAGCCTAGAGACTAAAAGCTCATACTCATAAGATACAGAGTTTAGGCACTAAAAGTGCATACTCATAAGCTGGGGATATAAGCGAGCACGTAAGTCACGCGTGTAACAATGACAGCTGTATAAATCACGAGTATGTAAATCGCAGCTGCGGCAATCACGTACGTGGAGATCACGTGTATGGCACTCGCGAGTACGGCAATCGCGAGTGCGTTAATTACATGAGAGAGGCAAGACCAGAATGGATTTAGGTAAGCTCGTTGAAGCGCAGAGAAGTTTTTTTATGAGCAGATCCACAAAACCTGCTGAGTTCAGACTACGTGCTTTAGGGCAACTTCGCGATGTTATTTGGTCACACGAAAAAGATATAAACGACGCACTACGGGCCGACTTAGGCAAACGAGCTACAGAAAGCTATATGAGCGAAATTGGGATGGTGCTTGAAGAAATTGGTTTTGCTATCTCACATTTGCGCGAGTGGATGGCGCCCAAAAAGGTGACAACGCCAATATCGCAGTTTAAGGCCACCAGCACTGTAACAAGCGAAGCTTTAGGCGTGGTGCTGATAATGGCACCATGGAACTATCCGCTCCAGCTCAATCTAATTCCTCTTGTTGGCGCAATTTCTGCGGGAAACTGCGCCATTATCAAGCCCTCGTCCTATGCCCCTGCTACCAGTTCATTGATAGCGCAAATGATTTCTGAAGCTTTCCCTGCCGAATATATTGCAGTTATAGAAGGTGGACGCGAGAGCAACACCGATCTGCTTCAACAAAAATTTGATCATATATTTTTTACAGGCAGCACAGCTGTTGGCAAAGTTGTCATGCAAGCTGCAGCTGCAAATCTGACACCTGTAACTTTAGAACTTGGTGGAAAGAGTCCAGTAATCATTGATGAGAATATAGATTTCAACGTTGCTGGACGCAGAATAATGTTTGGAAAGGTTTTAAATGCCGGGCAGACTTGCACGGCTCCAGACTACATACTTGCCCCCAAAAAAGTGCATACTAAGCTTGTTGCTTCGTTTAAAAAGGTGCTTGAGGATTTCTTTCCCAACTCAGATATGTCTGCCCTGCCAAGAATCATTAACAAAAAGCATTTTGATAGGCTCTGTGCTCTGTTGGACAAGCAAGACATTGTTCTTGGTGGAGGCTATGACGCAGAACGCCTATTCATAGAACCTACTGTTCTTGTAAACGTTGACCCCGCCTCGGCCGTGATGCAAGAAGAGATTTTTGGCCCCATACTTCCCATTCTTAGCTGTGAGTCGATCGAAGAGGCTATCAGCTTTGTTCAAAATAGACCAAAACCATTGGCACTATACCTGTTTACTAAAAATCGTGAGACAGAAAAGAAGGTTTTAAACAGATGTGATTTTGGTGGGGGCTGTATAAACGACACTGTAATGCACCTTGCTAGTCCTCATCTGCCTTTTGGTGGAGTTGGAGAATCTGGAATGGGAGCCTATCACGGCAAAAAAAGCTTTGATACCTTCTCGCACCAAAGAAGCATATTAAGAAGATCTTCTACAGTGGATTTACCGCTTAGATATCATCCTTATACAGATCGAAACCTCTCGATAATCAAACGTTTTTTGGGATAGCTTATCTAGGTCGTCAGATTTAGGGCCACTGGGTCCAGGGACATCAGGTCTAGGATGAAAGCCCTAGGATGGAATTAGGGGCGCTGATCTCTAGCAAGACGAGACATCAAGGTGTCTTCTGGCCCATGGTAAAGATTGAACCTATCAAAAAGCCTCTGGATTACTGCATCATTGCCATTCGATAACCTGTTTAATCCATATAAGGTGCTGGCATCTTGGCTTTTCTCAATTAAGTTTAATCCGGTGTATTTGCGAGCAACCACAACCGGCGTATTAGTTATTAGCTCCATAAATTTAAACCATATATCATCGGCGGTTGGAGCAAGCTCCATTATCAGATCCTCATCGAAGGCTTCGGCAGGAAGACAATTTGGAGGCAAGAGGGTGCCTGCACCCGATGTTGCAAAGAGATCCATTCGCTCTACGTCTAGGTAGTCATCACAGCTGTTTTCCCAAAGCGAATAACTCGACGGGCTTCCATCTTCTTCGAAGGTGATCCTGTGAGCTCTAACACCAATGACAGCATTGGGATGCTTCAAGTGCGCTTTATAGAGCACCTCGACCGTGTCTTCGTCATAGATGATGTCGTCATCAAACATAATCACGGCCGCATCCGGATTGTCTTGTATTGTATTTAGATAGCGCTTATGCGAACCCGTATCCCTGTTGCACCACCCAATAGAAAGCCCTCTATCGCAAAGATCGAGCAGACTTTTAGGAAGATCATCCTCCTTGTTGGGAAACTGAGATATGGCAAGTTGAAGCACAATGCCGTCAAGAGGCATTGTCTGCTTAAAAATCGACTCTATGCTCTTTTCCACCACATCAATTCTTGGAGGAAAGGACGTTATAGCTCCGATTAGCCTCAGTTCACGGCCATCATTGACGCGGCCATCGCTGGCATAGCCATCATTGACGCGGCCATCGCTGGGATGGCCATTGTTGACACGACCATCATTGGCCCCAGCTACCGCAATACCCGTGTCTAAAGCGGGAGATGTGGTAGACGCAGCTGTTGCAGACGAGGATGAATCCTTTTGCTCAGAGTCTTTAGCAAAACTAAGGCGATGGGCAATTTTTTTGGAAACCGACTTTAAAGAAGATCTGATTCCGGCCCTAGCGCCAGCCCTAATAATGCCTCCAATACCACCTTTAGTACTGCCACCAATATCGGCAGATGCAGAGCTTTGTGCCTGTAGTTCTTCTAGACGATTTCTTGTATCCCAAAGGAGCCACTTTCGCCATTCGATATCGCGATTGTATCGGCCCATAGAAACCATGTGCTTGAAAATATCCGCATAAACAAGGGCCGTAGGAATCATTTTTTGATCAAAGCCTAAGTCAATCGAATCCCCAAAAACCGAGGCTCCGCGCTCATAGAACTCCAAGAAGGCCTCATCAATCGCTGCTTTATCGGGTAAGGCACAGGTACTGTCGTCAAAAATGTCTGCCCAGCAAGACAGCACTGCTCCCCTGAAATGAAGATCGAACAGTGATCCGTCACGTTCTAGCATCAATATCATGGAATTAAAATCGTCCATCAGTTTGATCATGAATCCCACGGCCTTGATTTGATCTTCTGATTTATTGGGAGTAAGAGAGGCAAGGTTATCAAAAGGAATAGCAGTTCCGGTCTTGTCATCAACTAGTCTGGCTAAGCTTGAGAACCAAGCAATCCTTGTTCCGAGCGAGATTCTAAAACCTGGTCGAGACAAATCATCATTGGTAATAGTTTCTATAGACGAGGATTCTATGAGCCTATTGAAAACTTGTGACGAAACAAGCATGCAAGATGGATCTGGAGTCAGATCATCTTTGGCCTGCATAGAAGCAAAAAGTGTCTTTCCACTAAATACACCGTAGTAGTTTTTGACATGAGAGATCCTAGTTGTAACTGGAACAACAGATCTCTCTGGATCAAACTGGCGGATAGCGCCATCCTTTGTTGCATCGCCCAAATTAAAGATAATCAGATCGAGTGACTCTCGCCTAGCAGTCAAAACCAGGGAGCTTAAAACATCCATATCGTATTCGACAACATTGTCGCCTTTTAGCACAACATAGTCGGAGCTTTCCCTATTGTCTCTAAATGCAGCAAGATCACTTATAACTAGCGGAGATGCAGATTGAGAGTTTGTGTCTGAGTGCGCAATGCCTGAGTATGCAGTGTCTGAATGCGCAATGCCTGAGTGCGCAGTGTCTGAATGCGCAGCAGATAGCTCAGCGTCAGACATATCGGCACCAGATATCTCAAACATAAAACCCCCTACCATGTCCCCTACTATGCGATATGGCCTAAAAAGTCCTTGGTTCGATCTGACTTTGGATGATCAAAGATATCCTCAGATGTGCCTTCTTCTACTATGACTCCACCATCCATAAAGATCACTCTATCGGCAACATCTCGAGCAAATCCCATCTCATGAGTCACAACGATCATGGTCATTCCGCCTTGGGCAAGTTCTTTCATAACTCCCAAAACATCTCGAACAAGCTCAGGATCTAAGGCACTGGTAACCTCATCAAAAAGCATCACATGCGGTTCCATTGCAAGTGCCCTAGCAATAGCCACTCGCTGCTGTTGACCGCCAGATAACTGAGAAGGTTTGTAATTTATACGATCTGCAAGACCAACGCGAGCAAGTTGCGTTTCGGCAACCTGGGCTGCCTGCTCCTTGGAACGCTTAAGCACCTTTTGCTGAGCCAACATCACATTGCCTTTGGCGCTCAGATGCGGAAAGAGATTAAAACTCTGAAAAACCATTCCGACCTTGGCACGAACCTTGTTTATGTCGGTCTTACTATCTGTAACCTCGATATCTTCAAAAAAAATCTTGCCACCTGTTGGCTGTTCAAGCAGATTGATACATCTAAGCAATGTCGACTTTCCAGAACCGGATGGCCCTAAGATTACAACGACCTCGCCTTTGTAAATCTCTAAGCTAACGCCTCTTAGCACGTCTAGGTCATCAAAGCTTTTATGGAGATTTTCAATGACTATGATCGGCTTTGTATCGTTTTGAGTCATCGCTGATCCTCCTTAAAAGATTGATCCTTATTTTTGCGATGGCGGCGTTTCTTGGATTTAGAAGAAAATCCGGCTGCGGACTCACCTGTCGCAAGCCTAGATTCCAAAATGCCAACCAATTTAGCCAAGGGCAAAGTGATTACTAGATAGAAGCAAGCTGCCACAATATATGGGGTAATCGAACCAGTAGATGCAACAATGGTCTTGGCATACATGACCACTTCCATTACACCCACGGCTGCCAATAGCGAGGTATCTTTATACAAGAGGATAAACTCGCTTGTCATCGTTGGAATAACCCTGCGCACTGTTTGCGGAATAATCACCGAGATCATGGTTTGAGCACCGTTCATACCAAGCGAACGAGCTGCCTCAAACTGTCCCTTGGAAATCGATTGAATACCCGCACGAAATATCTCGCATAGATAGGCACCAGAGTTCATGGCAAGAACAATCACACCTAGCGGAAATGATGGAATCTGCACTCCCGCCAAAGGAAGACCAAAAAAGGCGATATAGATTTGCAAAAACATAGGAGTGCCGCGAACAACATTTACATATACCGCAGCAATTCCTCTAAAAATACTTATTTTGGAGATTCTCATTAGCGAGAGGACAAAACCAAAAGGTATAGCCAGCGGAAAAGAAACCGCAACGATGGCAACTGCCATCAAAAAGCCCTGAAAGACTACTGGAAAACTGGTTACCAAAATCGTGGGATCAAAAAACATATGCAGGAATTTATTAGAATTCCAAACCTGCACCCATTCTTGATCGTCCAGCCAGTTCGAAATCTGCTCTGGTAAGCTCACAGCCGAAACTGTGATAGCTGGAATTGAGGGAATCTCCAATGTTTCTCCGTTGGCGAGCTTATACTCACCAACAATTTGCATCTCCCCTCCCTCTGAAGGGAAAAACACGTTATAGATTTCGATTCGAATATAAGAACCTGCATCTAGTGGATCAAATGTTGCTATAAAAGTCTCACCATCCTGCGAGAACTCTGCATCGACAACATTGCGATCCATCAAATCGTCGCCAGATAAAACTGTAAGACGAGCATCATCGATCGAAAAGTCCGTGCCTTCGGGCATCGTAAGAGAAATAGAACTTAGCTGCTCTGTTTCTGCAGCCTGAGCCTCCCAAGTAATGCGAGTGTTTGTAGCAGCCAGAACCTCACCAGTACCATCGGAATTGGGCCTTGCTGTACACTTAACTGTCTCAAGCGCCAAAGCGCTGATGGGGCTAACAAGCAAGATCGAAAATACGATGAAAACGATCATATTAAGCATCAGCAAAATACTCACGGTTTTGTGAGTTTTTCCGCAGATGCTCATTGGATAAGCTTGCTTCACTTAAACCCCCTGATCCACTACCTGTGATCTAGTAACTGTGTTCCGACGCTTCCGATCCCGGCACTTATGATCCAACACTTACGATCTCAACAACTGTATCCAACAACTGCATAGATCGAAAACTACGACCAACAATCGAGTAGGAGGCGTGTCATTAGTTGACACGCCGTCCTCTCACACCACCGTGC
>CAZOMM010000057.1:0-13206 GCA_964581165.1 uncultured Coriobacteriaceae bacterium | reverse complement strand
GAAAATCATAGCATGTCCTAGGAGATCTGCCTTCATAAGCTTTATGGAGATTTGCGCCTGGGACATGCTTGTTGATGATGTTTCTAGAACTTCAACCCGTTCAGGATCATCTCCACCAGATGCAGCGCGCCTTGAGCGCCCATGAAAGTCTTTGGCACCACGTCGTAGTAGCCGATAGTCGGCAGGGAGATCTCGATGCCGGCAAACAACTCGTCTGTCAGCATCTTGGCAGCGATCGTGTTGCCGCTGCCAAAGACGAAGTCGGCCTCGGTCTCCATGATGCTACGGCCAAGAGCATCGGCAAACCCGACCTGTTCCAGATAGCGAGCCAGCTCCTCGGTCATGAGTGAGCTGCTCTCATCGCGCACCGCAACACACGAAGGTGCCATGCCCATGTAGCCGGTGAGAAACCTCGTCCACGAGAGAAGCTCCGAACCCATCCCCTCGATCGAGTATGTCACTCCTTTGGGGAGGCCCGTCAGCGAGTTGACCCTAGATATGAAGGCATAGGCACGACCTCTCGCCTCGCGGCATTCCCTGAGAGCGGGCGTGGCATCGATACCGAACTTGCCGCAAACATCTTTCAGCATCCTCTCGGTCGCCTCGAAACCCACAGGAGACCCTTCGCAGACGTAGCTCTCCATACCAAAGGCATCCCCCAGATAGGCTGCCGTCCTCATGCCGAACTCGGGATTCACCACCAGATTGAGGTCGGCCGATGCCATCGAGGCAATCTGCTCGACGGTCGATCCGGCACATAGGGCGCAGACGACATCGATGCCACATATCTTGAGAAGTCTCTTGATCTCCGCAACGTCTCCGAGCAGATTCTTGTGGAAAATCGAGATGCCGAGCAGATTTACCCTAGGATGCCCATATTTACCATGTTTTCCATCCTTGCCATCCTTGCCGTAAGTGCCCATTCCCGAGGGTGGCACCCCCGAGGGCGGCACCGGCAGACCTAGCTGCGTGAGCATCGCGAGCACTGCGTCCTCATGGCCGATGCAAAGATCGCTGGAGAAGCCGGGTGTCTCGATCGTGACGATCCCGGGACCGGAACCCAAGGCACCCGCAATCCCCCTCGCGCCCGTCGCTGAATTCGCTCCGAGAGGCGACCCCTTCCTAGCCGCATCCTCGATCACACGCTCGGCGATCCCGCGAAGATCGTCGCCTATCAGCGCCGCGCCGGGCGAGTTGACAATCGCGAGCAGATCGAACGGCACCTTGTCGAGCAGAAAACCCAGCGCCTCGGCAATTTTCTCCTCGCCTCCATAGACATAGTCGGCATCGTCGAGATAGGTGCAAGGGATCCTCGGCTGGCCAAAATACCATTGCGCAGGAAACTTCAACGGATCAAAGTCCAGCTGCCTTATCAGCTGGTTGTCCGATATGGCGGAATGGTAAAACTTGCATCCAGTGGGTCCGTTGAGAAGCACAACCGAGCGAGCGACCCCCTCCAGCGCAAACAACGCGCCAGACAGGCTATCGGGCGAGATGCTCTCCAGATAGCTCCGCGTCATCTTCCCAGCCTCCTCTCAAGCCGCTCCGAAGCAGAACCGCCCATCTTCTGGCAAGCACCAACCCCGACTCAAAGCCCGCATCGGGGCACATCGGGATCGTGTCGAGCACCGGAACGTCAACATCCGTGGAAAAGGCGTAGTTGGAGAGAACCACGCTGGGTCTCTGCTCGGCGAGATCGTCATCGCGCTTGGCTGGGTCGTACCCCTCTTCCACCGGCAGGGCCACCCCCAGCCGAGAGCGAAAGCCCTCATCCTGCGAGTAATCGAGCACACAAATCTTAGAGATAACCATTCCGATGTCTATCGCGGTTTTCAAGATCCAGTCAAGCTCGTAGTTAAACGTGATTATCATGAGCTTGTGACCCTCTAGGTCGGAACGTAGCTCCTCGACATCCTTCCTGTAGCGCTCCTCCCATTCCCCAATGATCTCCTCGGCGGTCTCTTCCGAACCGAACCTGGCCCCGATCCACCGCAGCCAGTCGCAGGTCTCGTCAAAGCCGATCGGGAAGCCACGGTCGGCCACCTCCATCCCAAACTCGTCGGTGAGAAACTTCCCCAGAGTCGTGGACGTGTAGTCGGAATACGCCGGCAGCGTGAGTGCAGCTGAACATAGCCTGCGAACGTCGGCGACGGTGGAGTTGTAGAGGTACCGGCAGTTGATGGAGATGCCCATTCTGGAGAGAAATCCCAAGATCAGCGTAAAGTTGTCCTCGGTATTCATAACGACGGGCTTCTCGGCGATTATGTTCACGCTCTGCGGATCGACGGAGACCTCAGGGTCGACAAGTGAGCGGGCTATAGACATATACCCCATAAAAATCCCTTGGAGAAAGTCACCTGACATGTTGCCGTCGGTGCAAATAGGGATCACCGGCATACCGGGATGCGACATATCCACAACGCTGTCCACGTCGTCTCCGATGATGCCCGAGGGGCAGGAACTGATCACCACAATCGCGCTGGGAGCGTCCTTGGCAACAGAGGCGATCTTTTCGCGCAGCCTCTCCATTCCCCCAAAAACGATCTCGGGCTGCCCCATCTCGGTGCACTGCAGATTAGGTGCCAGCGAAGCCGGCAGGAGCGACCCACGCTCAAACAGGCGACGGCGGCCCGACGACGAGACAGCCTGAAAAGATATGAACGTGCAGCTCTTTGGAGAGTGTGCCAGAACAGCAGCGTCGCGCAGGTGGACGGCGACCGAAAGTGCCCCGCTGAAGGCGCATCCGTGGAGGGGTTCGCCGCGCTTGAGATTCTTTGAGAGGTAGAGAGCCGACGGGGTGTCCTCTTCCTCTGGGGAGTGGACTCCGGAATCCGCTGCGGGAGGAGAAGGAGACCTGTCATGCGTCGACTTGACATCTCCCCTATTAGAGGTATTACAGGCACCGCTCGCCTTCGCTGTATCCGCCGATTCGGATCCGAGAACAACGCGCTCCAGCTCCTCATCGGAAAGGGGTGATGCCCCGAACAGCTCACACTCTTCGACGACCCTAGCAGCGAGATCGGCAAAAATGCTGCCTAGTTTGGCATCGTCCCCGATCTCTACGACGGTCTTTCCGACTCTCTCCGCACGCGCGAAGGAGTCGGACCTCGGGATCCTCGTTACAATGGGCAATCCCACCGCCTTAGCAAAGCGCTCGACGCGGTCGATCTCGCCGTCGACCGTACGCTCGTTGAGTACGATGCCAGCGACCCGTCGTTGATCTCCGTCGTAGTTGGCGATGCCGCGCAGAATGTTGTTGGCCGCGTAGAGCGACATAAACTCACCGGAGGTGACCACAAGGATGGTGTCGGCGTACTCACGCCTGATTGGCACTGCGAACCCGCCGCAGACCACATCTCCCAGCACGTCATAGACCACCGTGTCATAACCCTCGCCCGCGTTCAATTGCGCCAGCAGCTCAAACGTAGAGATGATCCCCCTGCCTGCGCACCCCACTCCCGGCTTCGGGCCGCCTGCCTCGACGCAGCCGATACCCATGTATCCCTCGAAGAGAACATCAGAGAGCCGATAATTGTCGGGGAGAGTCTCGCGGATGTAATCCATCACCGTGCGGATCTGCAAACCGCCTAGGAGAAGCCGGGTGGAATCGTGCTTGGGGTCGCACCCGATCTGCATCACCCTGTACCCGGATCTCGCCAGCGCCGCCGACAGATTGGCGCTCACGGTGGACTTGCCTATCCCGCCCTTGCCATACACGGCTATCCTGGCCACCTTCGAACCACCAGCCTCAAAATCGATGGATGCTCCGGAACGATTAATACGTGTCAGTATACTGCTGTAGATATTTTTTAGGCGACAACCTGAACTCAAAATTCTCCACAACTTAAACCCGGAATCCGCCATAATGTGGTTAATACCGATGTCGGTATCCGCCATAATATGGCAGAAACCGATGTCGGCATCCGCCATAATGTGCATCTTTTCCTGAATGCTGCCAAATAAAAGAAGTAAAAGGACTGCCATGTATCGAAATGCCATGACCAAACTTATAGAGTGGAAAAACGATTTATCACGCAAGCCTTTGATTGTTAATGGAGCCCGTCAAGTTGGTAAAACATGGCTAGTTCGTGAGTTTGCAACTGAGCAGTTTGAATCCATCGCCCATATTATCTTTCTTGATAATGAGGAGATGCAGCGGCTTTTTGAATCTACGCTTGATCCAGATAGATTGCTAACCATTATTGGTGCAAGCACTGGCACAAATCCCCAAGATGGGAAGACTCTTATATTTTTTGATGAGATTCAAGAATGCCCACGAGCCATCACTTCGCTTAAGTTTTTTTGTGAACAAAGGCCCGATGTGCCCCTTGTAGCTGCGGGTTCGCTTTTAGGCCTTGCGTTTAACAGGGCAGACAAAGATGGCGATCATAAAGTGTCTTGGCCAGTGGGCAAGGTAAATTATCTGGACTTGCATCCAATGACTTTTGATGAGTTTGTACGCGAGGTCGCCAATCCTCAACTGGCAGATTTGTGCACACAGGCAGATCCGGAGACATTCAAGGTGTTTGCGGATCGTTTGAGTGAGCTATTGAGAGCTTATCTGTATGTGGGAGGAATGCCTGAGGCCGTTCAAAAATACAGTGATACTGGTGATTTTTCTGCGGTTCGAGAGATCCAACAAACGCTTCTTAGAGATTACGAACATGATTTTGCCAAGCATGTCCAAAGGCCAATTGACACCGAACGTATCCGTCAGACATGGCACTCGGTTCCTCAGCAATTAGCGCGGGAAGGCGACATTAGGCGATTTGTCTTTGCCGCTGTAAGTGATGGTGGCAGAGGACGCAATTACCGCGATGCAATTGCATGGCTAGTTGATTCTGGTTTAGTCACCAAGGTCAACAGAGTGACAAAGCCCAATCTTCCACTTGCTGCTTATGCTGACGAAACATATTTCAAGCTTTATATGCTTGATGTGGGATTGCTCGGTGCTGCTATTGGACTTGATGCAAGAACAATCTTTGAACAAGATCGACTTTTTACAGAATATAAGGGAGTTTATGCGGAACAGTATGTTTGCCAGCAACTTGTTGCAAATGCTTGCTTGCCATACTACTGGTCGGCCGATGGCAAATATCAAAAGGGTGAGCTTGACTTTTTAATTGAGTTTGCAGGCAAGCTTTGGCCTATTGAGGTAAAAGCTGCTGCTAATGTTGCAGGTGCTTCTCTTTCATCGTTTGTTAAGCACTATAGTCTTGATAAGGCCCTACGAATTTCGATGTTGCCTTGGAAAGATCAAGATTGGCTGCTAAATATCCCCTTGTATGCGGCCAATTGTCTACCAACTTGTTTGTCGTTAGACCAAGACCAAACCAAGTCAAGTATTTAGCGAGAAGACGTGAGCGCACGAGCGTGTAGACGCATGAGCGCATGAACATGTGGGTGCGTAGTATGTAGGCGCGTAGGCGTGCGAGCGGGCGGGGACATGAGCGCACGGGGACATGAGCGCGTAGGCGCACGAGCATGTGAGTGTCTTTATTCAGCAGATGCGAGGAAGCTGTTCTCCAACTAGCATGTCCATTATTCGGCGAGAACCCAAGCTGGTTTCTACCGTAACAATGGGAGATTTTCCTGCAGACACATCCAAGACTTCTCCAATAATCGCTGCATCTTTTCCATATTGATTGCTCTGCATGGCCTCTAGCGCTGGGATTGCCTCTTCTGCCGGAACAATGCAAAGCATTTTTCCCTCATTGGCTACCTGAAACACATCGTATCCGAGCATGTCACAGCAGCCTCTCACCTGGTCTTTTACAGGCACATCTACCTCTCGCACATTCATCGAAACATTGCTTTGAAAAGCAAGCTCGTTTAGCGTAGAAGCCAATCCTCCCCTAGTGGGATCACGGAAGCAACGGACACTAGGTGCGGCTTCTATCACAGATGAAATCAAGGCATTTAGAGGTGCAGCATCGCTTTCGATCGTTGTCTGTAGTCCCAGGCCCTCTCTTGCAACCATTACTGCAATTCCATGGTCGCCCAGCGTGCCCGATAGCAAAATAAGATCTCCGGGTTTGCAATTGCGCCCCGACAAAGAAACGCCCTGGGGCACAAAGCCCACGCCAGAGGTGTTAATGTACAATCCGTCGCAGCTTCCACGTTCAACAACTTTGGTGTCGCCGGTAACGATGTGTACTCCCGCTTCTGATGCAGCTGCTGCCATTGACTGACAAACCGCACGAAGATCATCTATGGGCAGGCCTTCTTCGAGCACAAATCCACAGGAAAGAAAAAGAACTTTGGCACCAGATGTAGCTACATCGTTAACCGTGCCACAAACTGCAAGTCTGCCGATGTCTCCGCCCGGGAAAAATCTTGGTGTTACTACAAAGGTGTCTGTGGACATGGCGATGCGGCTGTTCGATAAGGCTTCCGGCAGTACAGTCGAGAGATCCCCCACAAAAGCATCATCGCCCTGAGTAGTTGGATCTTCGCCAAAGCAATCCAGAAAAACCTCATCTATCAGCGATTTCATCATCGATCCGCCACTGCCGTGCGACATCAGCACTCTATCGTGTTTCATGCTCAGTCCAACCTCAGTCCAACCTCAGTCCAATCTTGGTCCAATCTCAGTCCAACCCATACTTAAAGTACGCCGCACAGCTGCCTTCAGAAGAAACCATGCAAGGTCCAACCGGGTCTGCCGGTGTGCAAACTTTTCCAAAAAGTGGGCATTTAGATGGCTTGATAAGCCCACGAAGAACATCAGCACATTTGCAACCGGGAGGATCAGAGCTTTCAGGTACGTCTGGGCTAAAACGCCTAAGTGCATCAAAATTGGAAAATTCTTCGCGTATCTGCAATCCGGACATGGGTATTGTCCCAAGCCCTCGCCACACAGAGTCGCACTCTTCAAAAACTTCGTTCATTAAAGCAACTGCAGTGGGATTTCCCTGCGGTGAAGCACCACGTGCATAAGCAATTTCTATCTTTGCTTCGCCGTTTATAAGTTGCCGGCATATCATGGCTATTCCCTGAAGTATGTCTAGAGGTTCAAAGCCTGCAACAAGACCAGGAATCCTATATTTTGTGGCCAAAAAGTCATAAGGCCTGGTTCCGATTATCGTAGAAACATGGCCCGGCAAAATAAAGGCATCGACACCGATTTTGTTATCGCCAGCAAGAACATCAAGCGCATGCGGAATGGTTTTATGAGTGCAGGCAACAGAAAAATTGGGAGTTTTAAGGCTTTGAGCCCTTTTGATTGTCGCAGCCACTAAAGGGGCCGTAGTTTCAAAGCCTACCCCAGCAAAAACAACTTCTCGTTCGGGATTTTCATTGGCAATTGCTAGGGCATCGAGCGGAGAGTATACAACCCTCACATCGGCTCCATTTGCTCTTGCTTCTTGGAGAGATCCGTTCGATCCAGGAACGCGAATCATGTCGCCAAATGTTGCCAACACAATGTTGGGCATCATCGATAAAGCGATAATTTGGTCGATCGCATGCGTGGGAGTAACGCACACGGGACAGCCTGGACCAGAAATTAACTCAATACTGCTTGGCAATAGGTCGCGAAGGCCACTTTTGGCAATCGACATTGTATGAGTGCCGCAAACTTCCATGAGTTTGGCATGCTTTGGGGAGTGTGTTGCTATTGACTTGGCGAGAGCCTGTGCAAGTTCTGGATCAGAAAAGCTCTCTTTGTTGATGGCTTTGCTCATATGCCTCATATGCCTGCTTGTAGCTCTCTTAGTTTACTGCCATTGATTCAGGTGCTGTTAGCTCTGCTAGTTGCTGAATGATATCGAGAGTCTCTGCGGCTTCGGTCTCATCAATAACCGAGATTGCAAAACCTGCATGCACCAAAACATAGTCACCAACAGCGACATCTGGAACTAAATCTACAGAGCAGTTACGTTCAACACCTAGCACATCTAAAGATGCCATATTTGTGCTTGAGTCTATGCTGATAATCTTTCCTGGAATCGCAAGGCACATCCTCCAATACCCCCTTTGGAATCGGCCTCGATTATATTGCAATGCCGTGCGCCAGTCTGGCTGATGCCACCACGGCTTGCCCGTACGAAATACAGCCATCATTGGGTGGCAGCTCAATATGGCTTAGAACTTTAAAGCCAGCTTCGTTTAATAGACGACTTAGTTCTTCAAAAACAATTCGATTGGCCATTACCCCACCAGATAGTGCAACTGTGGAGATGCCCGTCTTGTTGCGAGCTAGTTCGCACATCTTTGCAAAGCTTTGGCAAAGCGACAGGTGCACAGCAAACGCGATCTCTCCAATTGTGTATCCATTTGCTATGCAGTCGAGCACCGAAGCAATAAGTGCATGCCAATCGATGAGCATTTGGGAGTCTTTTGGCTGTTCTATGGGAGCTGGGAGAGAAAATTGTTTTCTGGCTTGCTTTTTGATCCAAGCTTGTGCGGCGGCTTCTGTGTGTGTAACGGCTCCTGCCTGTGCGGAGACCCCTGCATGTTCGACGGCACCTGCGTGTGCGGCAGTCTCTGCATGCGCGGCAGCCCAAGCATGTGCGGCAGCCTCCAAAAGCATCGGTGCCTGACCATCAAAACTCGCATTGTCACAAATCCCCAAGATCGAAGAGATTGCATCCAAGAGACGCCCACACGAGCTTGTTTTTATACAGCCTGCGCCGCTTGCTAGCATGCTGTCGAGCAGTTCCACAGAACTTTCTCCCACAGCTTCAAGAACATGTGCAGCTCCAGGATGATCCAACATCCCAATCTCACGAATCAAAGAGTAAGCCATTCTGCAAGGATGCTCTATTGCGCCGCGCCCGCCTGCAAGACTCATCGTCTTAAGTGAACCCAAGCGCTCAAATCCTCTTGTATCGCAAACAAGGAGCTCTCCACCCCAAATAGTCTGATCGGTTCCATATCCAGTACCATCAAGGGCAATGCCTAATACACTAAGCTCAGGATCAAGATCTCCTGCCGCTATATGCTCTCCAATAACTGCAGCAATGTGCGCATGATGGTGCTGAACTTGAATAAGCGATCGCCCCTCAAAATCTCCACCGCGTTCCGTCTGACGTTTTGCCCACTTTGTCGAAAGGTATTCTGGATGCATGTCGCAGGCTAAAGCAGTGGGAACAAGCCCAAAAATCTGCTGGTATAAAGCAAGCGTTCGTTCCCAGCTCTCCCAGGCATCAATACTTTCTAGATCTCCAATATGCTGCGAGACAAATGCCCTAGCACCATTAGACAGACAAAAAGTACTCTTTTGCTCCGGACCTGTTGCCAACACGATGCCTTGCAAATTAAAGCTAGGAAAGCCAAGAGGAGCCGGGGCATACCCTCGTGCACGCCTGACCATCTGAAGCGACTGATCCACAACTCTTGTTACGGAGTCGTCGTATCTCGAGACAATGGGGCGATTGTTGTCCAAAAAGACATCGGCCACGCCCCACAAAAACTTGTGAGCCTCTGTGTTGTCCGCAATTATCGGTTCTGTAGAGATGTTGCCCGAGGTCATCACAATAGGTCTTGCTAATTCATGCATTAGCAGATGTTGCAGAGGTGTACATGGAAGCATTAGGCCAATTTCTGAAAGTCCAGGTGCAACTGAATCCGCAACTTTTATTTGAGGATTGTCTAGTCTTTGCAATAGCACTATCGGGCATTCTGGGGAGCTCATCAAAGAGGCTTCGATGCTGTCTACACAACAGATTTGTCTGGCCATATCCAGATTGCTAACCATGAGAGCCAGTGGTTTACCCTCGCGACGCTTACGAGTTCTAAGATGAACTACCGCCGCCTCGTTGGTGGCATCGCATGCGAGGTGATAACCACCTAGGCCTTTTTCGGCAACGATTCCCCCGTCTAGGATTATCTGGACAGCTCTAGATATTGCAGCATCGCTGGCCTGTCGTTTACTGCTGCAATTGCTTTTGTTGTTGCTCTTTGTGGTGTTTGCGGCATTTGTATTCGCAACACCTGCCTTCTCTTCGACCTCAATCAAAGTAAGCGAAGGCCCACACTCAAAACAGGCATTGGGCTGAGCGTGAAATCTTCTATCTGCTGGATCTAGATATTCCCGGGCGCAATCGGGACACATCTCAAAAGAAGACATCGAAGTTTTGGGGCGATCATAAGGAAGACCCTCGATAATCGTAAAGCGCGGTCCACACTCTGTGCAGTTGATGAACGGGTATCGATAACGAGGATCCAAAGGATCAAAAAGCTCTTCTAGGCATTTGGAACAGGTAGCCATATCTGGCGGAATCGATGTAGATTCCTCATCTTGGCTAACGTCAAGCTTAGAGTGCCTAATTTCAAATCCACAGCAGCCTTGAGTGCTTGAATCGTTTATTGCAATAGATTCAATCTTGGATGCTGAAGGTGCCTCTTTTTTTAGATCAGAGATAAAACTTGATATCAGGGCAGGTTCGCCCTCTACATGAATATCTACACCCGAAGCGGAGTTTAGCACCCACCCAGAAACGAGATTTCGCCTCGCAATCCTAAAGACAAAGGGACGAAATCCTACTCCTTGGACGATGCCGTCGACGTGTATGTCAACGGAACGAATCATGTTAAATCATTAGACAACTAGATGCTTATTAGACGGATTCGACTGTAAAGTCGTTATCCTCATCTTCTACCAGAGACATGGCTTCTTCTAGAGCTGCCCTAACCTCATCAAGCATGTGCTGGGCTTCCATTAGCTTGTCAGAAGTCTTTGCAAGCGATCCATCTGCCGCTAGATGATGTGCCCTATGAGTCCATCGTCTAGCCAAGGCCACCGATTCGTCAATTTGCTGAATGCTAGACTTGAGCTGACTCGCGTTGACACCATTACTGCACATTTGCTCAATCCTTTCTTTTTTGCAGATCTAAAAATTAGCCAGATCTAAAAATTAGCCCTAGGTTTCAATTGACCTGTGGACTCAAAGCTATGTTACTGTCATAGGGCTAGTCTATCAGCTGAATATATATGCAAATTACATCTGCATCCTTGGGAGGCGCAGAGATTGGATCGATTTAGCTTGAGCGGTTCTGAGATTGAGTTGTTAGCAAGATCAAACATTAAAAATGCCTTAAAAGATTTGGGCTCGGTAGATTTGGGTTTGTCAAATTCGACCCCGACCCTTCTTGGAAATCCCTTGGCCTCCGTTTTTGCGATTAAAGGGGAGCTGTCAGCTAAAAAAAACAAAAACAGCTCCAGAGGTTTTCTTGATGAAACCGATGGGCAAGCACTCGAAAAAACTCTTTCTTCGATGGGATACCCTCCAAATTCTTTGTGTGGAGTTCAGCTTTCAGAGTTCAAAAACAAAACAGGGTTTGCAGCAAATGATCTCGCATTGGTAATAGAGACTGTAGATCCCTTGGCAATTATCACTCTCGATAAACGGGCAGCCTTTGCACTAGAAGAGGCTTTCCCTAACATGCAACGAAAAACATCGCTTCCTTCGGGCGAGGCGATAACTATTTTGCAAGGTCGTATGGTGATAGCACTAGATAATCTTGAGACCTCACTAAGCAATATGGATGCAAAACGCCGCGCTTGGGCAGCACTTAAAACTCTCAAACACATACCTAGAGGTACTTTCTAAAAGTTTCCAGAGCTAGAATTTGCTTTATTCTCTAATTTATGCCATTCATTCTGTTCCCGGTTTGACGGGAGGAGTAAAATTTTTTTCCGTAGTTCGAACTTGTATCTACACATTTCTGCATTGCCATTCAAGCACTAGGATAAGCAAACGCTAGAGCAATCCCAATCAGTGCTATTGGGTGCAGGGCTGTGTATCAACCCGGCTTCTTTAGGGAGGGTATCTATGACAAGACGGTTAAACAAAAAGTTTGGCGCGACAGCTCATGTGAACATTCCAATCAAGATGAGGCTTTTAAACATCGCGCTAGTAGTGGTTTTATGTTTGGGGCTTGTTCCTGTTAGGGCCACTGCAGCCGATACAGCATCTGTTTCAATAGACGTGACTTATGGCCAAACCGAAGCTCGCACTATGCTTGACATGATTAACGAGTTTCGTACAGGTAATGACGCATGGGCCTGGAATTCAACAAACACGAGTAAGGTCTACTACACAGGTCTTTCCGAGCTCACATATGACTATTCTTTAGAACAAACTGCAATGTTAAGAGCTGCAGAGATTGCTATTAGTTTTTCTCATACACGTGCAAATGGTAATAGTTGGTATACCGCTTATGATGGTAGTTATTCTTGGGGAACTTGCGGAGAAAACCTAGCCGCAGGTACGGGTACAGCATGCGCAACCGCTGAGGATGCTTTTGAAGCTTGGGCGGAGGAAGACGAAGATTACAGCGGCCAAGGGCATCGAAGGAATATGCTTAATTCCAGTTACAAAGCTGTAGGGATTGGGCATGTTGTCTACAACGGAAGGCATTATTGGGTACAGGAGTTTTCTTCGAAAGTTAACAACACAACTAGAACTACTGCCAATGACAGTCTTACTTCGGTAGATGTTGAGCTGCTTTTAAGCGATATCACTAGTATTACAACAACTTTAGCAAGCAGCTATTCACTAACAGTTGGAGATAGCTTAGACCTATCTGATATTGCTGTAACGCTTAAAATGACCGAAACATGGCCATCAACAGCTACCGTTAACGCTAATATTGGCTGGTCTGTTTCGAACAATTCAGTTGTATCTTTATCGGGAAATACGCTTAAAGCTAATTCTTCTGGGCAAAGTACTTTAACTGCTAGCGTATTAGGAAAAACTTTCACATCAACCATCACGGTTCATGAACACGACTACGGCACACCAAGCTTTAGTTGGTCTAGCAATTATTCAAGTTGTCAGGCCGTATTTAAATGTGCTGATTGTTCTGATACTCAAACTATAAGCTGCTCAGTATCAACAAGCTCAACTAATGCGACATGCACAAGCGCAGCAACTACTACCTACACAGCATCTGTTACTTTTAATGGCAACAGCTTTAAAGACACGAAGACCGTAACAGGAGCTTCAGCTACTGGTCATTCCTATAGCTACACAGATAATGGAGATGGAACTCACACAGGAACTTGCACAAAGTGTGGAAATACGACAACAAGCTCACATACTTATAGAAATGGCCTTTGCAGTCTTTGTGGTGCCGAGGGGTCCAGTGATGACACCATCACAGTTACCGAAAATCGCCTCTATGGATCTGACCGTTTCTACACGATGCTTTCAATCATAAAAGACACATTTGATGCATCTACTGATACAGGAAAACCAG
>CAZOMM010000056.1:0-13491 GCA_964581165.1 uncultured Coriobacteriaceae bacterium | reverse complement strand
CGCGGCGAGGTTTTTGATGCCTGGACTGAGCACTTTGATCTTAGTAAGTGGCTTGCAGCAGCCGCCGATGCAGGTATCGATTTGCAGCAAATAGCTTCTAGAAACTTTGAGGTGGGAAGGCCACTTCCTTGGGCACATATTTCTGCAGGCGTGAACGAGGCCTATCTAATTGAGGAGTTAAACAAGGCTAGGCAGCAAGTAACTACCCACGATTGCAGCTTTGATAGCTGTACAGGCTGCGGAGTTTGTCCCAATTTGGGGGTCGATCTTGTGATTGGAGCTGGACAGCGTGGCAGCAAGTAGTTTTAGGCTAAGACTTCGCTATACAAAGCTGGGTAGATTGTCTTATCTTTCGCATTTGGAGCTGATTCGCTGTCTAGAAAGATGCATCCGAAGAGCCTCTTTGCCGTATGAGATTACTCAGGGTTTTTCTCCTCACATGAAACATGCTTTTGGATGGGCGCTTCCTGTGGGAGTTGGAAGTATCTGCGAGTACGCTGATATTTGGATTTCGTCTTATATAGAGTCAGACAAGGTTTTGAAGGCTTTTGAGAGAGCTGTTCCCGAGGGATTAGAAATACTCGAGGCTTTTTATGTGGATCCAAAGGGCGACTCGCTAGAAGTAAGCTATCCCTGTTCTAGATATGAGGTGCTTTTTGAGCTCGCCAAGCAAGAGCAAGATGCGATATCGGCAGTTAGTGAGGCACTAGAAAAGCTTCTTAAAATTGGGCACATCAAGGTTTTGCGTAAGAAGAAAGAAAAGATCGTCAAATTCGAAGGTCTTTTGTTGGCAAAGCCCGAGATTGTTGGCATTGAGACAGAACCTGACGCGGATGCGGATGCTGGCGCTGGTGTGGATGCTGGTGCCGGCGCGGATGTGGATGCTGGTGCCGGCGCGGATGCTGGCGCTGACGCGGATGCGGGTGCTGGTGCTGCCGCCGGAGCGGATGCGACATCTTCGAATTCAGGTGTAAATACCCAATCCTTGGCTTCTGGGCTGTCTGGGCAGGCCCCGGCTGGTAATAGGGTGCTAATGTGCATGGAAACCTTTACCGAGGGGAAGGGTTCGCTTAGACCCGATCTTTTTGTTAATGCGATGGTGGAGCTTTCTGATGAGTCAATTAAGCGGCTCTCAATTATAAGAACTTCCCAGTACTCGCTCTAGCGTTCGCCTTAGCACTCGCTCCAGCATCTGCTCCAGCACTCGCTAACCCCGAGTTCAGCGCGACTTCGGCTTTTGGCACCACTTCTGGCACCCATCCAGTAATCGCGTCAATTCTGCTTAACATAGAGAAAAATAAAGACAAGGATCTGTTAGCTCGGCAATTCTTTTGTCTTTGATGCTAGACTTTCCAACGCAGAATAAGAGCTATACATAACAGGAATCAGGAGGAGTGAGTTCCTTGCTTTCTACCGATGAGCAACTCAAGATCATCCAGAGTGGTGTTGCAGATATCATTCCGCTCAAAACGCTAAGGGAAAAGCTGGATAAAAAGGTTCCGCTCAGGATAAAACTTGGAGTTGATCCCACTGCCCCCGATCTTCATATCGGGCATGCGGTTCCGCTGCGTAAGATGAGGCAGTTCCAAGATCTGGGGCATCAGATTGTACTTATCATCGGAGATGCAACTGCCTCTATTGGAGATCCTTCGGGACGCAATTCCACACGTCCATCTCTATCGATGGATCAAATTAATGCCAATGCCGATACTTACGTGTCTCAGGCTTTTAAGATTCTCGATCCAGATAAGACAGAGCTTCGTTGGAATTCCGAGTGGATTTTTGCCTTGGATCTTGAGGGACTGCTAAAGCTTACCAGCAACTTTACTGTTGCTCGCATTCTTGAGCGTGACGACTTTGCTAAGCGCTATGCAGATCAACGCCCAATTTCTGTTCATGAATTTTTGTATCCGATAATGCAGGCCTACGATTCGGTGATGATAAACGCTGACGTTGAGATGGGAGGCAACGATCAGCTCTTTAACCTTATGGCAGGTCGCGAGCTTATGGAAAAGATGGGTATGGAACCCCAGGTATGCCTGTTACTTCCTCTTTTGGAGGGCACCGATGGCGTGCAAAAGATGTCCAAGAGCTATGGAAACTACGTTGGTCTTACCGACGATGCATCAGATATGTTCGGCAAGATTATGTCGATTCCAGACGAACTATTGATCAAGTATTACAGGTTGGCTTCTACGGTTCCCGTGGATGAGATTGAGCAAATCGAGCGTGGTTTGGCAGAAGGAAGCTTGCATCCAAACAAAGCTAAGCGAGCACTTGCCGCTAATATTGTTGCTGCTTATCACGATGAGGCCGCTGCCAAGCAGGCAGAAGAGGATTTTGATCGAGTTTTTAAATCTCACGAAATCCCTGAGGATGTTTCCGAGCACAAAGTCCAGCTAAAACTTAACGAAGAGGGTTTGGTGTATCTGCCTGCGCTTTTAAACGAACTCGGTCTTGTGCAAAGCGCTTCTGAGGGCCGAAGGATGATAGATGGTGGTGCGGTTCGTGTGGATGGCCAGGCTTTGTCGGCCAAGGAATATAACCTAGATCCCAGCAAGGTCGAAGAGGCAGTTTTGCAGGTAGGCAAGCGCAAGTATGCCAAGCTTGTTAAGTAAAGCCAGATTGCGGTACGCCTACATGCCAACTTGCTACCTTTATTGAAATCTTAATTTGCCTTTTCGGGGGTGTTTGCAATCAAGTGGCCAACTTGCTAGTTACGTTTACCGTAGAGCTTTGCTTGGTGTTTTGACGCAAAAACTTATGGCTGATAAGATGGCTCTTCGTGTCTTGTCAATTCATTTGAAGGGTAAGCCAACTATGTATGCAGTGATTCGTACCGGAGGCAAACAGTATAAGGTCTCTGAGGGCGATGTTATCGACATCGAGAAGCTTGACGGAGAGCTTGGCGATAAGGTGGAATTTGAAGTCCTCTTTGTTTGCGACGGGTCTAAGATTGTTATTGAGCCTGCTGCAGTTGCAGAGGCTGAGGTTACAGGCGAGATTGTTGAGCATTTTAAGGGCGCAAAGCAAATTGTCTTTAAGTTCAAGAGGCGTAAGAACTACAAGAGGCTCAGAGGTCATCGTCAAAATCTAACTAAGGTTCGTATTACTAGAGTCGCTGTTTAACGGTAAGGCCAAAGAGGCCAAGGCAACCGAGGCAGACAAAGAAGAAGTTGAGGCAGCAGCAACTGGGTAAACAAAACTTTTAAAGCATTCAGGAAGCTGTTTGTATATAAGGTATACGGTATACGCAAGGCATATGACAGGCTTTTCGTATGAGTAGTGAGCAAGTGAGGTTTTGAAATGGCACATAAAAAAGGTCTTGGATCTTCGCGAAATGGTCGCGATTCTCATGCTAAGCGCCTTGGTGTAAAGCGCTTTGCTGGCCAGACTGTTAATGCCGGTACCATTTTGGTTCGTCAGCGTGGCACTCGTTTTCATCCCGGTGTCAATGTTGGTAGAGGCAAGGATGATACCCTGTTTGCACTAAAGACTGGTGTGGTCGATTTTACTCGTGGAGATAAGCGCAGGGTTCACATTAGGCCAGTCGAGGACTAGTCGGCCACAGGCCAAAGACTCGTCTTCGCGCTGCTTAGCGCATCGACTATGTGAAGAGTCCCATCCTGATGGCAAGTTGCCAAAGGGTGGGACTTTTTTATCATGGAGCTCATGTAAGTTCTAGAATTCGAGGATGTTCGAGGACGTTTATGTTTTTAGATCAATCCCATATCTTTGTTAAAGCAGGAGATGGAGGCGCTGGTTGTACATCCTTTAGGCGCGAAGCTCATGTGCCAAAGGGTGGTCCAGACGGCGGCGATGGAGGCAAGGGTGGCGACGTTGTTCTCGAGGCCGACAAGGCAGTCTCCTCGCTTATCGACTACAGGTTCAAACATCATTTCAAAGCTGCACGCGGTACTCATGGCAAGGGCTCCAAGCGCGATGGTGCCGAAGGTCCCGATCTGGTTTTGAAAGTTCCCCTTGGTACTGTGGTGCGCGAATACGATGAGCAGAGCAAACAGGCTGGAGATGTGATTGCCGATTTAACTGCTCATGGTGAGAGGGCCATCGTTGCCCTGGGTGGTCATGGCGGGCTTGGCAACACGCATTTTGTAACTCCAACTAGGAGAGCCCCTGCCTTTTCGGAGCTTGGTGAGCCTGGCGAGGAGTGCTGGATTGAGCTTGAGATGAAGCTCATGGCAGATGCTGCACTTGTGGGAATGCCTAGTGCTGGTAAGTCGTCAATCATTGCCAAGATGAGTGCTGCGAGGCCCAAAATCGCCGATTATCCCTTTACAACTCTAGTTCCCAATTTAGGCATGGTTAGATCCGAGGACTATAGCTTTGTTGTGGCCGATGTGCCCGGGCTCATTGAGGGTGCGTCTGCCGGCAAGGGTTTAGGGCATGAATTTCTACGTCATATAGAGCGCACAGCTTTGATTATCCATGTTGTAGATATGACGGGATCATATGAGCAGCGCGATCCTGTTCAAGACTACGAAATCATCAATCGGGAGCTTGCCTTGTATGCCACAGAACTTGCTGAGCGCCCGCAGATTGTGGTTGCCAACAAAATGGATGTTCCTGGTACCGAAGAGGCTCTGGCAAGACTCAAAGAAAAGGTGCGTCAAGAGGCCATAGAGGCTGCAGGTGGAAATGAGTTTGCTGACAGTGTTGCTAAGACTAAGGTCTTTGAGGTTTCGGCTCTCACGGGTGCGGGAATTCCCAGTCTTATAGCTGCTGTGGCACAAAAGGTTCATGAATTGAGATCTGCCATTCCCGATTCAGAAAACGTGCAGTACGAGAAGGTTTGGAGACATAAGCGGCAAGAGCGTGAGCGCGCATATGAGATTCACAAGCTTGGTGCTGGAGTCTTTGAGATTGTAGGCAAGCAGGTTGAACGCATAGTTATCCAAACCGAGTGGGAAAACGACGAAGCTCTGGCTTATATGGAACGTCGACTAAGGAGCCTAGGTGTGTATGAGCGTCTTCAGGAGGCGGGTGTTCGCAACGGGGATGAAGTAAGGATTTTGGGAAGATCCTTTAACTATCAAAGTTCATCCTACGATGATTACGAGGACTATCCGGAGGTCGAGTGGATATGAACGACCAAATTGCCGAGAAAGACACGAGTGCCGAGAATGGTCAGCGTGATCAGCAGGGTCAGTGTAGCCAGCAGAGTCAGCGTGATCAGCAGAGTCAGTGTAGCCAGCGCAATCAGCGTGGTCAGAGCAAGACGGATCTACCACACAGAGTTGTCGTAAAGATTGGCACATCCACCCTAATTGATAGCGATAGACGCTTGCGAATAGCTTTTCTCTACGATTTAGCTAGGCAAATTAGCGATCTTAGAAAGCTGGGAATCGATGTAGTTGTTGTGACTTCGGGCGCAATAGGCGTGGGGCTTAGGCGTTTGCGCATGACAGAAAAGCCCGACGATATTCCAACACTTCAGGCAGCGGCCGCTATTGGCCAGGTTGAGCTATCGAGCAGGTATGACGAGGCTTTTTACCACTATGGAATACAGCTGGCTCAGGTGCTTCTTACTCGCCACGAGACTCGCGATAGAGAGTCGTATCTACATGCTAGGAATACTCTAGAGCGATTAATTGAGCTGGGCGTGGTGGTTCTTGTAAACGAGAATGACACAATCTCGGTTGATGAGATCCGCTTTGGTGATAACGATACTCTAGCTACTTTGGTGGCTACGATGATTGGTGCCGATTTGGTTTTGCTGCTCTCGGATATAGAAGGACTCTACACAGCAGATCCGCGTTCTAGCGACGATGCTAAGCTGCTCGAGCGTGTTGGAGCTGTAACAGATGAGCTATATGAGATAGCTGGTGGAGCGGGAAGTGCATACGGATCTGGCGGAATGATCACTAAGCTTAAGGCAGCTCGTGTTCTTATGGCTGCCGGAATTCCAATGGTTATATGCCAGGGTCGCAAGCCTAATGTTGTCTACGACGCAGCTACTGGCAAGCATGTGGGCACCCTTTTTGACATGGACGAAAAAACTCACCATGCCAATGCCAAAAAGCTCTGGATTGTGCTAGGGGATAGCCCTAAAGGAGATATTGTTGTTGACAATGGAGCAGTCGATGCTCTTCGCGATAAGGGAGGCTCCCTTTTGCCTGTGGGTATAAGAGAGGTTAAAGGAGAGTTTTTTGCAGGTGAGCCAGTAAATATCTACGATGCTCAAAACAGACTTATTGCCCGAGGTCTGGCACGTCTTACATCGCAGGAAATGCAAAAGACTATGGGGTGTAATTCAAAGCACATTACTAAGGAAGGTCTACTTAGTGCAGGTAAAGACCCGGTGGCCGTACATCGAGACGAGATGGTAGTGTTCTAAGTCTTTTTGAGCCTTTTCATGGCTTTTTGGGTACTAGAATGTGTTCAGCGTGAGCGTGAGCGTGAGCGTGAGTTCGAACGAGTGTGAGTGTAAGCTCGAGCGAGACTATAGCAGACTAAAAATCTTATCAGGCCCAATTTGTATGCGTACTAGCCCTTGATAGAGATTGGAGTTTTTCATGGCAGATACTGTTGGTGCTTCTGGGGTAATGGAAATTGCACTGAGAGCCCGTGAGGCCGCAGCTGAGCTAGCCAAGCTGGATTCGGCTACACGCAACAAGGCACTTAAGGCTATGGCCGATGCTCTTCTGGCCAACTCCGACAAGATTGTGCAAGCTAATGCATCAGATATGGCAAGAGCTAAGGCCGAAGGAATGAAGCCTTCTTTGCAAGATAGGCTGCTTTTAACCGAAGAGCGCATCGAGGGCATAGCTTCGGCGCTCATGGAGCTTGTGGCCGAAAGCGATCCTGTTGGAGAGGTAATTGAGGGCAGAGTACTTGCCAGCGGTATCCAGCTAAGCCAAGTTAGGGTTCCGCTTGGTGTTGTTGCAATGATCTACGAAGCCAGACCCAATGTTACGGCCGATGCGGCAGGTCTTTGCATCAAGACTGCCAATGCTTGCATTTTGCGTGGAGGCTCGGCAGCAATTGATACCAATCTAGAGATGACTAGGATTCTTTCTGAGGCTGCAACATCGGTGGGACTTCCTGCCAATGCTATTCAGTCGGTTACAACTACCGATAGAGCTGCTACCACCGAGCTTATGTCTTTGCATGGGCTAATAGACGTGCTAATTCCTAGAGGTGGCAGTTCGCTCATCCAAAGCTGTGTGGAAAACTCAAAGGTTCCCGTTATCGAGACAGGAACTGGAAACTGTCATGTTTATGTGCACGAGACCGCAGATTTAGAGATGGCCAGAAATATCATCATTAATGCTAAGTGCCAGCGCCCTGGTGTTTGTAATGCCTGTGAGTCGGTGCTCGTTGATGCCTCGATTGCAGCAGAAGCCGTGCCTGGAATCCTAGCTGACATGGTGGCTAATGGTGTAACTATTCATGCCGATGAGACTGTGAGAGAGATTGCTTCGGCTATGGATATACCAGCTGACAGTGTCGTCGAAGGTACAGAAGAGGATTGGGCTACCGAGTACCTCTCGCTGGACATTAGCATCAAAACTGTTTCTGGAATAGATGAGGCCATTGCTCACATCAACAAATATGGAACCAGTCACTCTGAGGCTATTGTTACCTGCGATTATGATGCGGCTCTACGTTTTACAAACGAGGTAGATGCTGCGGCTGTTTATGTCAATGCATCAACGAGGTTTACCGATGGTGGGATGTTTGGCTTAGGTGCAGAGATTGGCATCTCTACTCAAAAGCTGCACGCTCGCGGACCTATGGGTCTAGCAGCCATGACAACATCCAAGTACATATTGATGGGTAGTGGACAGATTAGATGCTGATTTCTCCACGAGTCGATGAGACGATAGCTGCAGATCCTAAGCGCAAATTACGTTTAGGGATAATGGGTGGTACTTTTGATCCTATTCACTTTGGCCACCTTATCTGTGCTGAACAGGCTCGAGAGCAATTTGATTTGGACTATGTGGTGTTTATGCCTACGGGCAGTCCGGCTTTTAAGGCAGATACCAAGGTATCTGCTGCCGAACATCGCTATAACATGGTTGTACTTGCTACTCGAAAAAATACCAAGTTCGACGTTAGTCGCTTAGAAATTGAGCGTGAGGGTGTCACCTACACATATGACACCCTGCGCTATTTGCGAGACAGTCTTACAGATGACACAGAATTGTTCTTTATAACGGGAGCAGATGCGATCATCAGTGTGCTTAAGTGGAAAAATGCCGAAAAGATGGTAGAGTTGGCGCATTTTGTTGCAGCAACAAGGCCAGGATATGACTATTCAGAACTAATGGAGTCTGTAGATGAAAATGCGGATCTTTCTGGCAAAGTCTCGTTTTTTGATGTGCCTGGACTTGCGATTTCATCTACCGACCTGCGCGAGCGCATATCTGAGGGTAAGTCTATAACGTATATGACTCCAATTTCGGTTTCAGACTACATACATAGCCACAGTCTTTACACCAATGAGCACAAAAATGGGTGCAAAAATGGGCACAAAAATGGGCACGCAAGCTCCGAGGAAGAATTTGTAGCAGAAGGGCGGTAGACGTTTATATGTCACTAGAGAATGCTGGACAAGGAGCTTCTGTTGGACAAGAAGCTTCTGGCAAAGAACTTATTCGTCACTATGACGATTTGATTTTTAACTCTAGTGATATTACAAGCACTTCTGTAGAGAAGCTTGCGGCTGAGCTGTCTGAGGGTCTTTCGGATCAATGCGCGACATTTATAGCAGAAGCTATAACTGAGCTACAGGAGCGTCTTTCTCCTAAGCGATTTGCCCATTCGATAAGTGTGGCCAAAACCTGTGTCTCTTTAGGTGATCTCTATGGGGTAGATAGGGAGCTTTGCGTAAGCGCTGGTTTGATTCACGACTGGGATAAGTGCTATATAGGTCAGGAAGTCTTTGACAGGGCAACTGAACTTGGGATTGAGCTTGGAGAGGGCTTTCAAAACATGGAAGTGCTGATTCACGCGATTACAGGTGCAAAGGCTCTCCAGCTTAGGTTTAAGGATATCGACCCAAGGATTATCCAAGCAGTGGAGCGACATACCTCTGGTGCTGTAGATATGAGCGATCTGGACATGATTGTTTATATCTCTGACATGATTGAGCCACTTAGAAAGTTCGAGAGGCTCAATTCTTTAAGAGAACTTGTGGGTAAGCTTGGCCTACGCGAACTCTTTTCGGAGTGTTATCGCTCAACCGTTGAACATCTTGTAGAAAGACACCGATACATGCATCCAGACACAGCCAAAATCTGGAATGAGTACGTGGCTTACGGTCCCTTTGACTCCGGCGCGACTTCTGCCACAACCAAGCAGTAAGCGTGTCAACTCTGGTTTAGTACAGGCTTGCTTTAATCAAATATCTTCGCTTGACTCTGATGCCTTGGCTGTTTCTTTAGTTTCTTTAGTTGATTGAGATAGCAGCTTAGCTATGCGCTCGCTGTATTCAGGGGCTTCGATTCCAGCTTCTGTTACATCTATAAATGGAGCATCGTTCCAAAGGGTCTCAAGTCTGTAAAAATCGCGGGTTTGTGGTTGGAACACATGCACAACAACCTCGCCATAATCAAGCAAGATCCAGGTTCGCTCTTCGTATCCCTCGCGGCCGATAGGCTTAAGGTTTGCTTTTTCTCTTAATTGATCTTCTACTTCGTCGGCTATGGCTTCGACTTGCCTATCGTTTATTCCAGTTGCTATTACAAAATAATCAGTAACAAGAATTAGCTCTGAAACTTTTTGTATTAGGACGTCTGCTGCTTTTTTTGAATCTGCTGCAGCTGCAGCTATTAGAGCGATCTCCCTAGAAGTCAATTCTTCCCGCCTTTGTTTGAGTGTTCAGTATTTTTAGGAGCTTTGTAAGCCTAAACATTATACCCAGCCAAGAGCTGTTGTTTTTAAGCTTTGGTATTCTCCTTAAGCCATTTTAGATAGGATGCTGCTCCATCCAAAACGGGTACCTTGAGAATTTCTGGAATGTCGTAAGGGTGAAGTTCTTCAAGACGTTTCTTTAGAGGCTCGTAAACGCTTTCTGTTGTTTTAATAAGCACAAGAATCTCGTTGTCGTGCTGTATGGTTTCATCCCACATATATGTGCTTTTGATATTGATTTGCTGTATGCAGGCTGCAAGCCCTTCGCTAAGAACGGTATCTAGCACCAGACGTGCAGACTCTTCATTTTCAAAAGTTGTGAGAACAATGCAAGCATCACTCATAATGGCTACCTTCTTTCCATTTGCTTTAGACGAACGCCAAAACCAAAAAATAAAAACGCTCCAAAACCAAAAATGGCTTATATTCGATTCTAATTAAGCAAACTAAGTTTGGAAGAGAGAAGAGTTGGTAGAGCTGGGGAGCGTTTAATGGAAGAAACTACAGTTGAGCAGATATCCGAAGTTAAGCAGACTATATGGCAGTGGCTTACGAGCGATGACATGCTGGCTGTGTTTATAGTTTCGGTCTTCTGGATAGCAGTAATTGCTATTGTCGCTGTTATTGTTGACAAAGCTGCTTCCAAGTTTTTGCGTAAGGTCCTATATCGCGATCAGATACCTCTTTCTGGAGCCAAAATCATAATCAATGTAATCCGCTTTTGCATTTGGTTTGCAGCTGTGGGATTTGTGCTTGACACGGTCTTTAATGTGGATGTTGGAGGTATCGTTACTGCTCTTGGCATTGGAGGTATCGCAATATCTTTGGGGTGCCAAGATACACTTTCCAACCTTATCAGTGGCGTTCAGGTATCTTTGCAAGGCATCATCGACATTGGAGATAGGGTCGAAATATCTGGTCGTGAGGGTGTTGTAGAAGACTGCAATTGGCGCCATATGATTATTCGGGATTCAGATGGCGACGCAATATGCGTTCCTAACTCGGTTATCAACACCACTTCGCTTGTTCATAAGGCAGATTTTATATTGGTAGAGACCTCTGTGTTGCTGAGATATGAGCATGTAGGCGAAGGAAAAACCTTGGATGATTTTGTTGAAGAGATCAGGCCAAGTATCAGCCAAGCTGTATCTGAGCTTGCCGAGGTTGTTGAAGGGCCGATATTTAGATTTACTTCAATGACTGATTTTGGATACCAGGGCACGGTGATATTTAAGCTTAAACCAGGTTCTTTAGCGCCTGTTGTAAAAGATGCAATCATTCGTCAAATTGCCCAGCTTGGACTCTAGCTCCCTTGACTTTCAAAAATTCCGCATGAAATTTTCGTTTTTGTTGGAGAAACAACAGAAATCAAATTTAGCTGTCCTCAAACTATTAGCAGTTCGACAAACAAATAGAGGGTGCGCACCTCCCCGGATGTAAGTCTCAAATTACGAAAGGGGGCGAAAACGCTAACAGTACGAGCTGACAAGATAATGCTAAGTCTTGGCATCATCCTACTGTACTCGCCCCCGCTTCTACAGCCGTAGTTAACACGGATTAGCAGAAGAATTTGCGTCTAGCCGTCCTCTCGTAGGTACGGCTAGAAGGCTTTGTGCCGGAACTCAAATTAGGTCCTTGAGTTCGGAGAGAGAGGGGGGGGTAGAAGATGTCTGTCTTTAAGTCCTCACATTCCAGAAGAAGTTCCAAAAGAGGGACTGCTGCCAAGATATGTAGGGTCGGCCTTGCCGTCCTTCTGAGTTTCCAGATGCTGTTTGCGACGGTCATCCCGGTTATGGCAACCGATGACGACTCTACAATTTCCGACGAGAGCGCTATAGAGTCCACCTACGAGGTGGAAGACAGTAGCAACAACGACTCCGATAACGATTCTGCCGTCACGGTGCGCGATCCATGGGATTGGAACGCCCAAAGCGGCGGACTGACGCTCGAGTCTGGCAGCATGACGATTGCTGCCGAGGCACCCGAGGGCTGGTCTGCACCCACCGCCAGTGCCCTAGCGGCGCTTGTCGACAACGAGGGATCGGGGCAGGCCATCACCGACGAGATAAAGCTGATCGCGGATCTCGTCGCGGCGCTTCCGGAGCTGCTTCCCAGCGAGATTCCATATACCGCCAGCATAAGCTTCTCCATTGATCCAGACGAGGTTTTGGATGGGTGCTATATGCTCGAGGGAGACTGGTTCACCATATCGATGCCAGATGGCTTTGAGTTTGCCGGGGAGCTGGCGGAGGGAGGCACCATCAGCGCATATCTGGTGGATCAGTCCGGAAACCCCACAGACCAGATCGGCGCGTATCTCTCCATCGATCGGGATACTGGGCTCATTAGGGTTGAGCTTGCTGCTGCGGCCGGGGTGGTTTCTGTCGACGACTCTGACGACTCCGACGACTCCGAGTCTTCAGGAGACGATTTGGCCGCCTCCATCGAGGCGAGCTCCCTGAGCGAAATTGTAGTGAGTGCCAGCTTTGATGTCGTTCTTGGGCAGGATAGCGTGCTCTCGGGTTCCGAGAACCATATCACCTGGACCCTACAGGATAACGGGGTTAGTACCGTGCAGAGCGAGATCGTGGTACCGTCTGCACGGACGATACTGGAGGGCTGGAACATCGATGTCGACCAGCTTGTGAGCGATGCACTCGCGATCCTCAATGGCAGCTCCAGCGACGAATCGGAAGGCATCGAAAGCCAGGACTCCGAAGACGAGAGGGAGCTGACAACCGAGACTACCACCCAGGCCGGGGCGTTCAACATCACCACCACGCCCATCACCACCTACTGGCTCGACAACAACATAAGCACTAGGCCCTCCACTGACGATCTAGTGGGAGGATACAGGCTCTACTTCACAATAGAGGGTGACGATGGCGGCCCGTACGTTCTCTACGACGCATATGGAAACCTCACTTCAGATGCGATGGAGAAACTCGGATTGACCGAGGATCAGGCACCCGGCAGCGTGACTCTCACCCAAACCGAGGTGGGAACATACGTCGCAAAATCCCCGACTCTTCCCTCAACTGTCACCCAGACCGTGACTGTGTCCTATGTGGATACCGGAGAAGTGCTGGAGCAGACTTCCACCACGCTTGCTGTTACTTGGACGATGGCAGATGAGAACTCCGCTAGCGTTTACGAAGGATACAGCCTAGGTGAGCGCTCGACCGATTACGTGAAGTACAGGATGTATCTCACGGACGTGGTCTTTACCATCATCATCAAAAACGGTGCCGAAGAGGTCACAGATGAGCTGATCTCCTCGCTGCTCTCCGACATGACCATGCAGTACTACTTCGAAAACGCTATGGATTCGCAAAGCAAGATCTCGGATCTGATAGCCGGTAATTACATTGAGTACAGCGTGGAATCCGACTCAACGATCACCATAAACGCCAGTCTGCCGATGTACGGCTACAATGCGGAGCTGCTGAGATATGCGCTCTCCTACAATGGCGAGCAGGGTGGCAGCGACTACTATCAGCCTGTCTATGACAACTCGACCGCCGGCGGTTATGGCAACGAGACCGAGATCGCGCACAACGGCGGGACCTTGACGCTCATACATCAGGGCACCACGACGTATTCTGCGACCAA
>CAZOMM010000055.1:9231-14045 GCA_964581165.1 uncultured Coriobacteriaceae bacterium | reverse complement strand
ATCCAGACAGCGAACTGAGATATGCAGCACGTACTCGTGATGTTTATGCGCATGGGGTACTTAGTTGAATTGAGCTTGGAAACCTCAAGTTATCTGTTTAGATTCTTAGTTCATCATAGGTATTAGAGGTGCTTCGCCACTTCTGGCAGCTCCTTTTCGAAGGAGGTGTTACCTATGGTTCGTTTAATTGCTGAACTCTTACGAGTTTTAGCAGAAACGATCCTGCGGGTCCTCGGCCTACTTGATCAACATAAAAATTAAAACGCAAGATCTTCGGATTTAGCGTAAGTTATTTAGTTGGTTCAAGTTATGTTGTTGGAAGGTGAGCGAACAGTCCAGTTGGAATAGCCGAGTCCCGCAAGAATTTACAAGCAACGCGGGACTCGCAATTTCAAAGGGGCTGCCCGTCGTGACGGGGCACCTCTGGAGGAATCATAGCATGTCCTAGGTGATGTGCTCCCATAAGCTTTATGGAGATTTGCGCCTCTACAGTCATCCGCTCACCCGCGAGCAGCAGCATCAGAACCTACTCAGCAGGCCCGTCAACAGTCATCTGCTCTCCACGAGCAACTGCTGCGGTCTCCATTGCAATGCGCATCTCTTCGTCGGCCTTAACAACCACGATCTTAACCGGCGAATCATCAGCCGAGATAAAGGCACCGTCTCTGCCGCCAGCCTCGCGGTTCTTCTCTTTATCCAAAATCATGCCTAGATGCTCCAGGCCATCAAAGATCATCTCACGCATCTCAACGCTGTTCTCACCAATACCAGCTGTCATTACCACAACATTGGTGTGAGGCAAAATAGCGTAGTAGGCACCAATATGCTTTTGTACAGAGTAGGCATACATATCCAAGGCTAGCTGAGCATTCTCATTGCCCTCGGCAGCAGCATCACTTACTTCGCGCATGTCTCCAGAAATTCCAGAAATGCCAAGCAGGCCCGATTGATGGTTCATTAAGGTATCCATCTCGTCGGGGCTAAGACCATCGCGGCGCATAATATTGGTAACAATAGAAGGATCGATCGATCCGCATCTTGTACCCATCATTACGCCTTGCAGAGGAGTTAGACCCATCGAGGTGTCAACGCATTTTCCGCCCTTAACGGCACTAATCGATGCGCCGTTTCCAAGATGACAGGTAATAATGCCTGTCTGTTCAATGGGCAGACCTATGAGCTTGGCACCCTGCTCTGCTGCGTAACGATGACTGGTGCCATGCGCGCCATATCGGCGGATCTGATAATCGGTGTAATACTTTAATGGGATGGGATACATATATGCCTTAGGTGGCATAGACATATGAAATGCGGTATCCATAACCACTGCATTGGGAACATCAAGCTTTTCCATGGACTCTTTGATGCAGACAATGGCACTAGGGTTATGAAGTGGAGCAAGCTTGCTGCAGATGTCGAGCTTTTCGATAACATCATCGTCTACCTGTACAGTGGCAGCAAAATATGCACCACCAGATACAATGCGATGTCCTGCAGCCTCGATGTCTGCGGTGCCAAATCCAAGCTCATGGCTCGGGTCGTCAATCTGTTCAAAAACCTTAGCAAGAACCTCGTCAATCTTAAGATTGGCAACATCAAGCTTAATTTCGTCCTTGTCGCAGGTGAACTTAAGAGTCGCATCGTCCTTTCCAACACGATCCCCCGCTGCCTTAACCAAGCTTTTGCGCTGCTCGGTGTCAATTATCTGGCACTTTAGGGAAGAACTACCCGCATTAACAACAAGAACTAACATTTGTAATTCACCTCCACATAATCAATAGGAGCCTACTGGAATGAGCAGGCTCCCTTAATTTAAGGCTTAAATCTCCTACCTGTGTATCAATTTAACCTTTAATGAGCTTAAGGTGTTATATGTTCTCTCGCTGGCAGCGAGTCAAAAGCAGTACTCAGTTATTCGGCCAAAAAGTAGTTCGGTAATTGAGAAACTCAGCTACAAAGACTTAAATTACAAGACAAATTTGAACCGAGAGAGGGGTGTCCACACCTACAAGCTACTCCCCTATTGCAAAGGTCAATTCAGCAGTGCAGGCGATCTTTCCATCAACCTTAGCAACAGCCTTACCAAAACCAACCGAGCCGCGCTGCTCTATAAGATCACAGCGCATGTCCAACACATCACCCGGTTTGACCTGCTTTTTAAAGCGGCACTTCTTAACTCCCCCAAAAAATGCAATCTTTCCCTTGTTCTCTGGCAAAGATAGGGTCGCTATGGCTCCAACCTGGGCCAATGCCTCGAGTATAAGCACTCCTGGCATTACATGTTCTTGTGGGAAATGCCCACAAAAAAAGGGTTCACCTACAGAAACGCATTTTATTCCGTGCGCATAAACACCTGGCTCATAATCAAGAATGCGATCAACAAGCTGAAATGGATACCTATGAGGGAGTATCTCTTGAATCTGATTGGAATCTAAGCTCGCCATGGCTGCTACCTCCTAGCTTTTCCTAGCTTCTACCGCCCCTCAGCTTTTTCTAGCTTCTAGCCCTCATGCCTTCTAAGAACAATCGTGGCATTGTGTCCGCCAAAGCCAAGCGAGTCAGAAAGCACACAATCCACCTTGGTAGAGAGACCCTCATTGGCTACAAGATTAACCTTGCACTCTGGGTCGGTCTGGCGGTGGTTGATAGTAGCGGGGATAAAGTTGTCACGGATTGCAAGTGTCGCAAAGATGGCCTCAACAGCACCTGTAGCACCTAGCATATGTCCAGTCATCGACTTAGTGCTACTCACATAAGGAGCGTCGTCACCGTCTCCAAATACGGCCCTTATTGCCATGCTTTCGATTCTCTCGTTCATAGGAGTAGAGGTGCCATGAGCATTTAGATAGTCGATATCAGATGGCTCAAGACCAGCATCCGCAATAGCTGCCCGCATAGAAGCTATGGCTCCAGCTCCACTGGGATCTGGTGCTGTAATGTGATAGGCATCGCAGGTATATCCGTATCCTGCAACTTCGGCGATGATGTTGGCCCCTCTAGCAAGGGCGTGATCCAAGCTCTCCAATACCAAAACGCCTGCCCCCTCGGCCATCACAAAACCGCTGCGTTCGATATCAAAGGGAATTGATGCACGCTCAGGATCGTTGCTTGTGCAAAGCGCCTTCATTACGGTAAAGCCACCAACAGCAAGCGGAGTAATGCACGACTCTGCACCGCCGGCTAGCATCACATCTGCATAACCATGACGAATATCGCGCATTGCAACACCTACTGCATTTGTGCCACCAGCACAGGCCGAAACAACACATGTGCACTCGCCAGTAAAACCATGTTGAATGGCAATTTCTCCAGCAACACTATTGGTAATAGAAGAAGGGATAAAGTGAGGCGAGACTCTATCAAAACCCTTGGCATGCCCACGATCGTGTGCTCTTTCGATTCCCTCTAGGCCTCCAATGCCAGAAGAGACGACAACTCCGCAACGCGATAAATCCTCATTGGATAAATCTAGTCCACTATCCTCAATAGCCATCTTTGCGACAATGCGCCCCATATGAACAAATCTCTCCTGCTTTTTTGCCTCTCGCTTGTCAAGGAAATCATGGACGTTCAAATCCTTAACCTCGGCAGCAATATGGACTAATTGCTCGGAGCTGTCGTATTGGGTAATTGGACCGATTCCACAGGCTCCAGCCTTGGCTGCCTCCCAAGACTCAGCAATACTGTTGCCAATTGGTGTAAGCGCTCCCATTCCCGTTATTACGACTCGCCTGTTCATTTTGTCTCCTTTGTTATTTACTCTTTGGGTTTTCACTTAGAATCATTGCCACAAATGGCCACTAAACAGACTAAGCAGCCAATCGAACTAAGTGCGGCTAGACAGCATCAGATGGCGATACCTCCATCTACGCATAGAACCTGTCCTGTGATATACGAGGCATTGTCGCTAGCCAAAAAACAAACCGCCTTGGCGATGTCTTCGGGTTCACCCAGGCGGCCCAGTAAAATCTTTGACTCCAGATCCTCGCGCGCCTTATCAGAAAGCACTCTTGTCATATCGGTGTCGATAAAACCAGGAGCCACAGCATTGATGCGAATATTACGACTAGCCAGCTCACGCGCAGCCGACTTAGTCATCCCAATAATGCCAGCTTTAGATGCCGAGTAGTTAAGCTGTCCAGCATTGCCAATAACACCAACAATGCTCGAGATGTTAACTATTGCACCGGCTCGCTTTTTCATCATGATCTTGCTGGCAAACTTCATGCAGTTAAAGCTTCCCTCAAGATTGACTCTTAAAACTTCTTCGAAATCCTTAGGATCCATCCTCATCATCAGATTGTCTCTGGTAATTCCAGCATTGTTTACCAAAACATCTATGGTGCCTAAGCTCTCAACAGTTTCGTCTATGAGGCGCTTAGCCTCCTCGTGCGAACCCACGTCGGCCTTAATTGCAATCGATCGAACACCCATTGCCTGGCATTCTTTAACCACCTGTTCGGCTGCCTCAACGCTGCTTGTGTAGTTGACTGCGACATCATAGCCACAACTTGCAAACTCCAGACAAATTGCCCTTCCGATTCCTCTGGCACCTCCGGTTACCAAGGCAACTCTGTTCTGTACAAGCTTAGATGCTTCGCTGGATTCTCCCATTTATCAATTCCTCCGATAGTCCGCTGATGGTTCTACGATGGCCTTCTGATGATCCTGCGCTTCGATAGCGCTCCGACAGCTCTTCGCTAGCCCTTCGATATTTCCGCGACAGCTCATCGACATTCCTGCGGCATTCCTTAGACATTCCTGCGACAGCTATAAGGCCACAAAGCAAAAGACAGATCTCAAGCAGAAAGCTC
>CAZOMM010000055.1:6953-9131 GCA_964581165.1 uncultured Coriobacteriaceae bacterium | reverse complement strand
TCCTGCGACAGCTATAAGGCCACAAAGCAAAAGACAGATCTCAAGCAGAAAGCTCTGTCAAAGTTTTCTCGAGCGATTCTGGATCACAAACATTTAAAGTCACGATCGACTTGTCAACCTTTTTGACAAACTTGTTAAGCGATTTGCTCGGGCCAATCTCAACCACAGTGCTAATTCCTTGCTCAAACATGTACTTAACGCAGCCATCAAAATGCACCGGATTGCTTACCTGATCAACAAGCATCTGAGCAATCGTCTTGTGTGGGGCAAGAGGCCTTGCAGTGGTGTTAAAAAGTACGGGAATTTGCAGCTCCGAAAATTCCTCGTTCTCAAATCTCTTGGCAAGAGCGAGGCCTGCTGGTTCCATCAGCTTTGTGTGAAAAGGCCCGCTAACAGCAAGTGGGATACAGCGTTTTGCTCCAAATTCTAGGCACTTTTCGCTCGCAGCATCCACTGCTGCCTTTTCTCCCGAAATAACAATCTGTCCGGGACAGTTGTAATTGGTGATGGCCACAAAGCCCGCAGCACTGTTCTTTGCAAACTCGCAGGCCTTTGCAATAGAGTCTTCGTCTAGCCCAAGCACCGCAGTCATTCCACAATCTATGCCCTGGGCCGCTGCCGCCATCTGCTCGCCACGAAAGGCCACAAGCTCTACGGCCTGTGCTGGACTCATGGCCCCTGCAGCGGCTAGGGCCGAATACTCGCCCAACGAGAGTCCGTATGCCATGTCGGCTGTAAGACCCAAATCACGCATCAGCTCAACAGTTGCTACCTCAACACAAACCATGCAGGGCTGAGTATTGCGGGTATCGGCAAGCTGCTCTTCTGTTCCCTCGAAGCAAAGTTCGCGATACTTGCCTGTGGGATCCATCTCCTCAAAGGCCTGCCGAAACCTTGGATAGCTGTCGTAAAGCGCCTTACCCATTCCAGGCGCTTGGCTCCCTTGTCCATCAAAAATAAAGGCGAATGCCATCTTGTGTTCTCCCGCCATCTACCATCTACAAAACGCAAATCAAAACGCAAATCTATAAACCGCCCGCAAATCTACGGGCCACAAAACAAAGCAAAGCAAAGCAAAAATCCGCAAGCTGCAAAACAGCTAGTTGCAAGCTCTCAGACTTAAAGCAAGCTAGGCATAAATCGTTTTAAGACGAGCGCCTAGTTCATCAAAAACTCTGGCCCCATCCTCATAAAGATCAGACAAGATCTTTTCAATTGGCTCTATCTCGGTGAGCATGCCGCTAACCTGGCCCGCCACCAATGAACCATCGCGAATATCTCCATCGAGAACAGCCTTGCGCATGGCACCAATCATGTAATGTCCCAGATCTTCGCGGCTAGCCCCTGTTTTCTCATCTTTTAGATACGCGCGAGACATGTGATTTTTGATCTGACGAACAGGGGATCCTGCAAAGCGACCAGTAACCACAGTGTCGGTGTCGCCAGCCTTGATGATCGCGGCCTTATAGTCATCATGAATTGGACACTCTTGAGACACCAGCAGCCTTGTTCCAAGCTGCACGCCGCATGCTCCCAAGGCAAAGGCCGCAACAAGTTGGCGTCCATCTGCAACTCCACCTGCTGCGACAACCGGGACATCCACCGCATCAACAATCTGCGGAACCATGGCCATTGTTGTCATCTCGCCTACATGTCCACCGCTTTCAGTTCCCTCGGCAATAACACCATCTGCCCCAGCCTTGACCATTCTTTTAGCAAGCGCCGCCGAAGGAACAACTGGGAATACTATGATTCCTGCGGCCTTCCACTTTTCCATATACTTGCCGGGATTTCCCGCACCGGTGGTAACAAAGCGAACATCCCTCTCAATAAGCAAATCTGCAATTTCGTCTGCCTGAGGGTGTTTAAGCATCAGATTTACTCCAAATGGCTTATCGGTTAGGCTCTTGCAGATACCGATGTTTTCGTCCAGCTCTTCTAAGCTCAGGCCACCTGTTGCAATAAGTCCCATAGCACCGGCATTTGCTGCGGCTGCCGCAAATTTGCCATCGGAGATATTGGCCATACCTCCCTGAATAAACGGGTATTTGATTCCAAGAATCTCGGCAAGGCTCTTAAAAGCTTGGGATGTCTTTTGACTATCAATAGAATTTGCCATTGCTTACCTTTCTGATATATCACTCAGATGGAGTTCAAAAACGCTAGTATTCGCAAGCT
>CAZOMM010000055.1:0-6853 GCA_964581165.1 uncultured Coriobacteriaceae bacterium | reverse complement strand
CATTCGCAAGCTACCACTCAAAAAGAATTCCCTCCCAAACGAGTCCGGCACCAAAAGCAGCCATCAAGACCTTATCGCCTCGCTTGAGTTTTCCGCTCTCATTAAGTTCGGCTAAAGCAATTGCAGTGCTTGCAGCCGATGTATTGCCATATTCGTCCATATTCAAGAAAAATTTACTGGGATCCAAGTCCATCTTTTCGTAAACGTGTTTGATGATTCTAAAATTTGCCTGATGGCACACAAAGTGATCGATATCATCCTTGCTAAGACCAGACTGATCAAGCAGATCTTCAATCAAACGCTGCATGGCCCATACTGCAAATCTAAAAACCTCTTTACCCCGCATGCGAATCTTATGAAAATCCTCGCCTGCTCTTGGGTTGGAATGAATCGTGATGGCATCGAGATTCATCTTAGTACCGCCGGTAAAATAGATAGGCGAGTCTCCTTCGAGAGAAAGCACAACTGCGGCCGCACCATCACCAAATAACACACAGGTGCTGCGATCGGTCCAATCGATAAAATCCGAACAAAACTCACTTGCAACAACTAGGGCCTTCTTGCCCGGATACTGAGCCACAAGACCCCTAGCAACATGCAGGGCCATCAAAAAACCTGGGCAGGCATCGTTGACATCAAAGGCAAGCACATGCTCGGGTAAATCTAAAATACCGTGCACCTCACAGGCCACGGCCGGAGAAAAAGTATCGATCGAAAAGGTTGCAACTATCAAACAGCACAGATCATTGGGGTCAATTCCCGAATTATCCAGCGCCACCTTTGCGGCAGCTGCAGCCATTTGACCATTGGTTTTGCCCTCCAAAATATGTCTGCGACGAATTCCTGTTCTCGAGACAATCCAGTCATCGCTTGTTTGAACAATCTTGGATAGGTCGTCGTTTGTAAGAACTTTTTCGGGAATGTACTTACCCGTGGCCAAGATATGAAAAGATTTCACTGTTCAGACCTCTTTTGCCTCTATGCTTTTGCCTCTATGTACTTACCTATGCTGCGGAATTTTTGGTACCGCTCTTCTACCAGCTCATCTGGGTCTTTAACGGCAAGTCGCACAATCTCGTTGGCAAGAGCATCATCAATTCTTGAGATCAGTTCGGGGCATGGAACCGAAATTGCTTCGCTGCCCTCATAGATGATCGCATCTGCGATTCCAAATTGCGAGATGTCGTAAGATGTAAGCCGCATTACACCAGCAGCCTCGCGACTGCGAGAAGAATCTTTCCACAAAATCGAAGCAAAGCCCTCTGGTGAGAGTATCGAATAAATTGCGTTTTCGAGCATGATTATCGAGTTGGCAACACCTAAAGCTAGGGCTCCACCACTGCCGCCCTCTCCAATAAACAGAGCGATAACCGGCACTTTTAGAGTACTAAACAGCTCAATGGAGCGAGCGATTGCCTCTCCTTGCCCCTTGGCCTCAGCCTCGATGCCAGGATAGGCACCTGGTGTATCCACAATAGTGATAATAGGTCTGCCAAACTTATCTGCCTGCTTAGCCAAGCGCTGAGCCTTGCGATAACCCTGAGGATTTGGCATACCAAAATTGTATTTAATGTTCTCCTCAAGAGTTTTGCCCTTACACTGAGCAATCACCGTTACAGGCACATCGTGAAAGTAAGCTACACCGCCTTTGATGCTGCAATCATCGTGATCAAAACGATCCCCGTGCATCTCGATAAAGTCATGGAAGAGAGCTTCTATGTAATAGTCGGCATTGGGACGATCCTGAGCACGTGCAAGCTCAACTCTGCGTGCCGGAGAAGTAGAAACCTGCCCCAAAAAATCACGCAAACCCTTGGCAATTGGATTGAGGTTTTGAGCAGCCGGTGGCTCTAGAACCGAATTGTCGCTTTTGACTTTAGCTTGACGGTCTTTCTGTGCACGATCGTTTTTAGGCCTAGACTGACGGTCCTTCTGTTCACGATCACCTTTAGGCTTTGTCGCTTGATTGGCCTGCTCACGCTTGTTCTTGGCTTCGACCGCCCGGCGACCTTTCTTTGCCTCTCGTTCGTCCTTGGACGCAGCCACCCGACGACCCTTCTGCGTACTGTCGTTATTGGGAGTATTTGCAGCCATCTAGACTCTCCTCCTCTCGTGCATCTTAAGCAAAAGAGAAATCTCGTCTTTAAGGTCTCGCCTGTTTACGATGCGATCAAGAAAACCGTGCTCCAACAAATACTCTGCCCGCTGAAAACCCTCTGGGAGCTTTTGCCTAATTGTTTGCTCTATAACCCGAGGTCCTGCAAATCCAATCAAGGCCTCGGGCTCAGAAATCATAATGTCTCCAAGACTTGCAAAGCTTGCGGTTACTCCGCCTGTAGTTGGATTTGTAAAAACAGATATATAAAGAAGACCAGCCTCGTCATGGCGTGCTATAGCCGACGATGTCTTAGCCATTTGCATCAGAGAAAAAATACCTTCTTGCATGCGCGCTCCACCGCTTGCGCTAAAAATCACCAGCGGAAGCTTCTCGGCAGTGGCTTTTTCTATGCAGCGGGTTATTTTTTCTCCCACAGCCACACCCATGCTACCCATCATAAAGCGGCTGTCCAAAACCGCTACCGCGCAGCGCTGTCCGCCAATCTTTCCTGTTGCGCAAACAACAGCCTCCAGCAGCCCACTTTTGGCAGTATTTTCGTCCAGCTTTTTAGCATATCCCGGAAAATTGAGTGGATTGTCACCAACAAGCTTGGCATCCATCTCCTCCCAATCTCCATCAAAGAGACTTTCTAACCTAGCATATGCTGGCATTTTCATATGAAAACCGCAGTCTGGACACAGGTATAGATTCTTCTCTAAATCTTTGAGGGCAATCAGCGACTCACAAGATGTGCACTTAGTGTCAGTGCTTTCTTCGGAGGGATTATTTGCTACCCCAACCTGGGCTTTTGGACGAAGTTGCTTAAGAATATTTAGACGCTCTGTGTGTTTAGAAAAGGGATTATTAATAGCCACGCGCTAATCACCCGCCTTTTGGGCCTCAAGACGATTGGCTTGTTCTTCTAGGGCAAGTATCTCGTCGATACACTCATCCAAAAATCCGGTGCTATAGCCCCCTTTGAGAAATTTGGCATTAAAGAGAACAAAGAGCTCAAACTCCAAATTAGTCTTGATTCCTTCAATTGTGGTCTCTTCTAAGCTGCGACGCATCTTACGTACGCACTCTAACCTAGTAGGAGCCCAGGTAATTATTTTTGCAATTAACGAATCGTAATAGGGGCTAACTTCGTAGTTGTTATAAAGAGTCGAATCCACTCTGGTGCCATTACCGGCGGGTAGATGAACCAGACCTATTGGGCCAGGCGAGGGCATAAAGTTGTTAAAAGGATCCTCGGCATTGATTCGACATTCTATGGCATGCCCACGTGGCTGCAGCTCCTCTTGCGTATAGCTAAGCGGAAGACCCGCTGCCACCCTAATTTGCTCGCGCACAAGATCGACCCCATAGCACATCTCCGTAATTGGGTGTTCTACCTGAATGCGCGTATTCATCTCAATAAAGTAATATCGGCCGTGCTCATCCATCACAAACTCAATCGTGCCTGCATTAACATAGCCTGCAGCCTTTGCCGCCCTAACTGCTACATCACCCATCTCTGCCCTAAGCTCTGGAGTAAGCCTAGAACATGGGGTTTCTTCGATCATCTTTTGATTCTTGCGCTGAATCGAGCAGTCACGCTCACCCAAATGAACTACATTGCCTCTAGTGTCTGCAAATATTTGAAACTCCACATGTTTGGGATTAAGGATGAGCTTCTCAACATACAGATCACCGTTGCCAAAACAGGCAATGGCTTCAGATCGCGCCTGCTCAAACAGCTCGACCATCCGATCGGGGGAATCCACTCTGCGCATTCCCCTGCCGCCGCCTCCAGCAGATGCCTTTATCAGCACAGGATAGCCAATTTCTTCGGCCACCTTAAGCGCCTCGTCAGCATTGTCGATAGTAGATTCTGAGCCTGGAACTACAGGCACTCCGCTTGCTTGCATAAGCTCACGGGCAGCAGCCTTAATGCCCATCTTTTCGATTACCTCAGGCGGAGGGCCAATGAACTTGATTCCATTGTCTTCGCACATGCGAGCAAAATCGGCATTCTCCGACAAAAAGCCATATCCCGGATGTATCGCATCACAGCCAGTACCCAGCGCAGCAGAGATGATATTTTGCATGTTCAGGTAGCTGTCTTTAGAAGGAGCATCCCCAATGCAGATAGACTCAGTCGCAAAGGGCACATATATCTGATTCTCGTCGGGCTTGGAATAAACCGCCACGCATTCAATGTTCATCTCAATGCAGCAGCGAATTACTCGCTGAGCAATCTCGCCTCTATTGGCAACAAGAACTCGTTTGAACACGCTAGTCTTCCTCAATCCTGATTAAAACATCACCAAAACCTACAGTTTCACCATTGGCAACAGGGATCTCCCTCACTGTTCCGGCGCATGGAGATTTAACCTCATTGAACATCTTCATTGCCTCAATTAAGCAAAGAATCTGATCGGGCTCAACATGATCTCCAACCTGAACATAAGGTTTCTCATCAGGAGATGGAGCCTCATAAAAAACTCCGACAATCGGCGAACTAATCTCAAGTAGATTGGAGGTATCCTGAACTGTATCAGACTGATTTGCTGCGCTATCTGCAGCTGGACTTTGTGTAAACGAAGATGCCTGAGCAAACTGTATGGCCTGTGTGGAGGCTAGCTGTGTAGGATCTGCCTGTGTGACCTGTGCTGTCTGCGCCGCTTGCATCGGTGCAAACTGCATTGGTGCCTGCATAGGAAAGGTTGTAAATACCGGAGCCACAGGAGCTGCAGAAGCTGCAGCTGGAGTCTGAGCCTGCAACTCAGACTCACTGGGCTTTTTCATTTTAAGGTAGGTTTCCCCGTCTCGAATCTCTAGGAACGACAGGGGTGAGTCGTAAAACTCGCGAATTAAATCGCGGATCTCCTCGTTGTTCATACACACCAGCTTTCCGGGGAAAATCTAAGACCTAATGCTTCCGATACATATTTCATAATAAAAGCCAAAAGGCCCCGGAACGCCTGCTTTTCGCCATACGTTCTACTAGCCGCATTAAGCAGAGTATCAACGTTTGTAAAGCAGAAATTCCGAGGCCAGCACAGCCCAATTATTACTGATGATCCTCGATATACTCCACAATGTCGCCAACAGTTTTCATTTCCTGCATGTCCTCATCGGGAATTGAGATATCAAATGCATCCTCAAAAGCCATGTTTAGCTCAACCGCATCAAGAGAGTCAGCACCGAGATCATCGGTAAGGGAGGCCTCCATTGTGACCTCATCGGCATCGCAGCTGATAGTGTCTACTATGACATCCCTAACCTTGTCAAAAACCATTTAGTTTGCTCCTTCTTGATCTGTCGCACACCCCTTGTACGACAAGCCCTTCATACCGCCTGCATTATGTTCCTTTAATGCAAAACAAAGTCGAATTTTAGCTATCGTCACTTTTACTAGCTATCGTCACCCAACTAAAACTCATCTCAAATACCAAAACAAACTCAAAGCCCAAGGCCTAAGCCTAGGCAATAAAGGCTTGGTGTTTTGAGTTGGAAACCAAGCACAGCAAAACCCGTGCACGCCCATCGTAGGAATGGTATATGTCGCACATGTCTATTTCAAGCTTTAGCTCTGCAAGCGCCCATCTATCGCCTAGCGGCGCGCATGCGGCGGCGCACATACGGCACGCGTATGCCACACATGCCACACATGGGGCACGCATACGGCGACGCGTATGCCGTACATGGGGCGGCGCGCATGTTAGCGACGGTTTAGCATGGGGTTTTCCAAAGGCAATAACATATCCTATAAGACACTTAATCTGAAAAGTACTGGATTTGGATTTGAAACTATAGGCAAGTAGCTATAAGCAAATAGCTGTAAGTAAGCAACAAACAAGCAAGGTCCAGGTCTAGGCCTAGGTCTAGGTCTAGGTCTAGGCAGACAATAATAAAGAGGAGAACTCAGCATGAGATTTGCTTCGTGGAACGTCAATGGACTTAGAGCCGCCATAAAAAAGGGTTTTGCAGATGCTATAGCAGATCTCAATGCCGATGTTGTGGCCATACAAGAGATAAAACTTCAAGAAGGACAGCTTGCGCCCAAGCAGATAGAAGAAATACTTCCTGGCTATCTTGATTTTTGGAGTTACGCTGAGAAAAAGGGATACTCGGGCACGGCAGTTTTTTCTAAAACAGAGCCACTAAGAGTTGTGCATAAACTCGGAATCGAGCCTCTCGATCACGAAGGACGAGTTTGCGCCTTAGAGTTTCCAGAGTTTTGGCTGGTTGATGTCTACACACCAAATGCCCAAGACGGCCTTGCCCGAATTGACTTTAGGATGGAGTGGGACGATGCCTTCCGCAACTTTTGCAAAAGTCTAGAAGAAGGCAGCTTGCCCGAAGACCCAAAGGCAACAGACCCTAAACCTGTTGTAATGTGCGGAGATTTTAATGTAGCTCATCAAGAAATCGATCTCAAAAATCCTGGCCCCAACAGAGGAAATGCAGGCTTTTCCGATGAGGAACGCGGCAAATTTGGCGAGCTATTAAACGCAGGATTTACAGACACATTTAGGCATTTGTACCCAGATGCAGTTGGAATGTATTCGTGGTGGAGCTATCGTGCGAATGCCCGCAAAAACAACGCGGGATGGCGAATCGACTACTTCTTGGTAAGCGACTCGCTGGCTCCGCAAGTTGTAGATGCAGGCATTCGCAACGACATCTATGGCTCAGATCACTGCCCTGTTACCCTTGAGCTAGAAATCTAGCCCTCCTATGCAGTGCTCCTATGCAGCCCCTCCTATG
>CAZOMM010000054.1:12670-14074 GCA_964581165.1 uncultured Coriobacteriaceae bacterium | reverse complement strand
CTTCGTTCCAATCATCAACGACAGGGTTGAAAAAACTAACATCCTCGACAAGCATAGGAATCAACTGCTCACGCCATGTGCTGCCGTTGCATGTTCCGCCAAGAAAGACTTTCTTCATTTCATATAATCCCTTCGTATTCGTGTGTAATATAGCTGTGTTGGAGCTTTCTAAACAGTTTGTAATGACTATGACACTATGACTTACGAGACACAGCATTCTAAAAATCAAACACTAGAAGCGTATCTTGATAATGCGGCTACTACAAAACCTCGTCCCGAAGTTGCCAAAACAATGCAGCATGTTTTGGAAATAGAGTATGGAAACGCATCTTCGCTGCATTCTCTAGGGAAAAGATCAAAAAAAATTTTAGAACAAAGCCGAGAGATATTAGCAGAGGCACTCGGCGTGTTTCCCGATGAAATTTATTTTACTTCTGGGGGAACAGAAGCTAACAATCTTGCTATACATGGCGCATGCCGTGCCCGTGGAAAAAAGCACGGCCAAATTATCACTTCTACGCTTGAACATCCTTCGGTCACTCGTTCTGTTCGCGGTTTAAAACGAGAAGGATGGAAGGTTTCTTACGTCAATGCCGTAGCGGGTAATTTTGATATTGAGGAATATAGTTCTTTTTTGCAAGAAAAGACAACGCTTGTAAGCGTTATGACGGTACAAAACGAGCTAGGTTATCGCATGCCCATAGCTGACATTTGCCGCATACGTGATCAGTATTCATCTGATGCGCTAGTGCATACAGATGCTGTTCAAGCCTTTGGGAAAGTGTCCTTGCCGCTACGTGATTGGGGCGTTGACCTAGCATCGCTGTCTGCTCACAAAATTGGAGGACCTAAAGGCATTGGTGCTCTTTTTGTGAGGCGGGGGACAGCTATGTTTACTACGGCATTTGGTGGTGGACAAGAGAGAGGTCTTCGCTCGGGTACCGAGGCGGTTTTTCTGATTGCTGGATTTGCTCAAGCGGTAAAGCTTGCATACGAAAATCTTGCTTTAGAAGAGCGACGAGTGTTATCGCTGTGGGATCATTTGGCGCAGCGTATAAGCATGGAATTGCCTAACGCAATTATCAATTCCAGACGCGATGGGTCTCCTTACATCTTTAATGTGAGTGTTCCTGGCATGAACAACCAAAAGGCTTTGGAATATTTGAGTGAGAAAAACATATTTGTATCAAAGGCGGCGGCATGCGAGTCAAATCATACGACTGTTGAGCCTGGAACATGGAGGCCAAAACACCCGTTATCTCTACAAGCTGCAGGCATTCCTCTTTCTTTAGGAAAGAGCACTTTGCGGATAAGTTTTGCTCATAACACAGACATAGAAGCAGTCGATTATTTTGTGGATGAACTTAAGAAATACTGCGCGCTAAACAACTGTTGACACGATTG
>CAZOMM010000054.1:0-12570 GCA_964581165.1 uncultured Coriobacteriaceae bacterium | reverse complement strand
TGCAACTTAGGGTTTTTACAGTTGACAGTCTTGTTTGACGTTTCTAACATAGTGAAAAGTCCGCCGAGGTTAAGTTTCCTGCGACGGTTAAGTTTGGACTTAAGGTTGTTGTGTTTTTGGTCGACCAAGGGGGAGCATTAGGATGGTTCTTGCTGAGATTAAGCAGGATGGGAACTATCACGTTAGACGCGTAGATGCCGACCCCAAGATTCATTCTCACCTTGAGGATCTTGGTTTTGTTCCAGGTGCGCCGATTAAAGTGATTTCTCGTTCTGGTAAAAACATCATTGTTAAGGTTAAGGGAACACGAATCGCTTTGAGTACAGAGCTTGCTCAGGCGATAACGGTTTAACAATAGGCTACGATGCAAGCTTTGCCTGTTTACTTCGTTGGCTTTGTCAGGTAGTAACTTTGTCAAGTAGCAAAAGTCCCATGTTTAAACTAAGTAAATAGGACGATAAGTAAAGTGTATAAGGCGACATCTTTGAAATGCAGGGTGTCGTTGTTGCGATCTTGTTATCTTTTTCATGTAGTGGATTTGTTGGATCTGGAGTAAATGAGAGGGGGCTATTTTGGCAAGGACGCTCAAGGAAACAAAGAAGGGCGAGACCGTTACTGTGGTTAAGCTCAGCGGTTCTGGTGCACTTAAGAGGCGCATCATGGATATGGGAATCACCAAGGGCAGCACGATTTACATTCGTAAGGTTGCCCCGCTTGGCGATCCTGTAGAGGTCACTGTTCGTGGATATGAGCTATCTCTACGTAAAGAAGATGCTCAGATGGTAGAAGTAGAGTAGTCTGACCCAACAAGTTGCGCGGGGCCCTGCGGCAGGGGCCTCATTTTTTCGGCTCTATAGTTAGACCAAGCTAACTAATTATCTAGCTAGCCAGCTAGTTATCTAGCCAATCATCTAACTAGATTTCTAGCGTTTGGTCTCAGCTAATAACTGCATTTTTGAGTAGTTTAGGCCGAAATTGTCAAGGCAAAATAGTCTGATGACGTTACAAGAAAGGAACCGATAAATGTCGAGCAAGATAGCTCTTGTTGGCAATCCTAATTGCGGCAAGACCACGCTATTCAACAAGCTCACGGGATCCAACCAAAAAATAGGAAACTGGCCTGGGGTTACTGTTGAAAAGAAAGAGGGTAGGTTAAAGGCAGACAAAGACATCGTCCTAACCGACCTTCCGGGTATTTATTCACTATCTCCATACACGCTCGAAGAGGTAATCGCTAGGAACTATTTGGTTAAGGATAAACCCGATGTGGTGCTCAACATTGTTGATGGAACTCAGCTTGAGCGTAACCTCTATCTAACAACCCAAGTTCTGGAACTCGGAATTCCAGTTATTGTGGCCGTTAACATGATCGATGCCGTTAATAAAAACGGAGATAAGATCAACATTGATGCTCTTGCCAAGGAGCTTGGATGCACGGTTCTTGCGATCTCTGCACTTAAGGGAGATGGAATTTCCGAACTCGAAAACGCGATTAGCGAGGTTGCAACTACTAAGAGCAAGGCAGCTGCTCCACAGCACTTTGCAGACGATATTGAAGCTGCTGTCAATAAGATACAAGAGGGTTTGCCTCAAAGTATTGATGCTGAGTTTGCTAGATATTTTGCTGTTAAGGTTTTTGAGCGCGATGAGAAGATATCTGATCTAATTGACCCGAGCATTGATATCAAATCGATACAGTCTAAGTTTGAAAATACTATCGCCGATCTCGAGAAAGCTCACGACGACGATTCTGAATCGATTATTGCAAATGGTCGTTATGAGTATATTGCTACGATCATCGACGATTGCTACACCAAGAATCCCAAAAGAGAGATGTCTACATCAGACAAGATCGACCGCGTTGTCACAAACAGGTGGGCAGCACTGCCGATTTTTGTTGTGGTTATGTTCCTTGTTTACTACATCTCTGTTACCACGGTTGGTACTTATGTAACCGACTGGGCTAATGACGGCGTTTTTGGCGACGGCTGGTTCTTGGGTCCTACAAGTGGGGATTATGAAGAAGCAGCTGGCGAATTTGAAGAGGCCGAATTAACCATCGATGCTTATGTAAGTGCCGCAGAAGAAGAGGGATTAGATCCTGATTCAGCTACATTTGCAGAGGATGCAGCTACTATCGATTTAATTGGTACTTACGAGGCTTACGACGATGAGACAGGCGAAAACGAGGTAGTAGAAGTTACCTATGGCGACTACGAGGAAGCGCTTACGGTAGCTGAGCCAGATCCCAATGACTACGGTATTTGGGTGCCTGGCATCCCTGTTCTTTTTGAGGATGCTCTTACCGCAATCAATGCAGCCGACTGGTTACTCGACCTCATAGTTAACGGCATTGTTGCCGGTGTTGGTGCTGTTTTGGGCTTTGTACCTCAAATGCTTGTACTCTTCTTATTGCTTGCAATTCTTGAGTACTGTGGGTATATGGCTCGTGTAGCGTTTATTCTCGACAGAATCTTCTCTAAGTTTGGACTTTCTGGAAAATCTTTCATCCCAATTTTGATAGGTACAGGATGTGGTGTGCCTGGAGTTATGGCTTCTAGGACAATTGAGAACCAAAATGACAGGCGCATGACCATCATGACCACAACCTTTATCCCCTGCGGAGCCAAGCTGCCAATTATCGCCTTGTTTGCTAGTGCTATCTTTGGTGGAGCTTGGTGGGTTGCACCTAGCGCATATTTCCTGGGTATCGTAGTGATTTTGTGCTCTGGAATTATGCTTAAAAAGACTCGTTTCTTTGTTGGTGAGGCTACTCCATTTATCATGGAGCTTCCTGCATACCATATGCCCACAGTTGGTTCTGTAGCCCGTAGTGTATGGGAACGTGCATGGTCGTTTATCAAGAAGGCCGGAACGCTAATCCTGCTCGCCACGATTGTTGTTTGGTTTATTTCGGGCTACGGATGGGAAAATGGCGTATTTACAGCAGTTGAGGATCAAAATAACTCGCTTTTGGCAGTTGTCGGTAGTGGAATAGCATGGTTGTTTATCCCGCTTGGCTGGGGAGAATGGGAGCCAGCTGCAGCTACTATTACTGGCCTCATTGCAAAAGAAAACTTTGTTGCTACTGTTGGCGTTCTTTACGAAGGTGGCAGTGGTTGGTATACCAATTTGCAGATGGCCTTTGCACCAGCAGCTGCTTACTCGATGCTTGCATTCAACCTGCTTTGTGCCCCATGCTTTGCCGCAATGGGAACCATTAAACGTGAGATGAATAATCCCAAATGGTTCTGGGCGGCAGTTGGTTATGAGTGTGGAACTGCCTATGTAGTTGCCATGTGGATCTATCAGTTTGCAGGCCTTGCCGGAGGTGAGGTTGGATTTAATATCTGGACTATTGTGGCAATTATTTTGCTGGTAGCGTTCTTATACCTGCTCTTTAGGCCCGATCCTTCCAAGAAGCAATCTAAAATTGCAGGTACTGCATCTGCGCAGGCTTAATCGAAGACCCGTCTTAATAAGCGATCTGAAGATCGGGAGATCTGAGGATCGCTTAGGGCGTTGACTTGGGTGTCGTTGCGTGTTTGGGTGTCGCATGTTTGGGTGTATCGCTGGCTAGCTATCGCTTACTTGAGTGTCGCTTGCTTGGGTGTTTCTTAGGAGATCGCCTGCTTTAGGTGTCGCTTAAGCCAGAAATATTGGAGTATTGAGATGGAACATCTTGGAACCATAGTTGTGCTTACCATACTGGTGCTGATTGTTGCACTGATTATTAGGAGTATGTGGAGAACACACAAAAATGGTGGCAATTGTTCTGGTTGCTCAGGTGCATGTGGATGTGCTGGTTCAGGTTCAGGGCATCATGCGCATTCAGGTCATCATGGCACGCATAAGGAATTTAATATCGATTCCCAAAAGATTGCAGAGGAGCTAGCAAAAAGGCGTGCTAGCGAAAGATGAACATAAGGCGAAGAAAGCGAATTAAAGACGAACAAAGGATGATTTCGTAGAACTCAAATTTCTTAGGCGATCGCCCTTAGTGATGAAGTGATATCAGATTACAGATTAGAAAGCTGGGCATGCTCGGCACACACTAAACCCTCCCAAAGCAAATTAGCTGAAGGAGGGTTTTTAGTTCCTCAATAATTAATAGCGATTGCCAGTGACACTGATAGCAGCACTGATAGCGATACTATTGGCGGCACTGACAGAGACACTAATAACGGTCTTAGTAGCGACCGATATTTTTTGCAGTCATATATCCGGCAGTCGTGGCCTTTTCGATATTAGCTACCACAAAGCAATCTCCAATCGGATAAAACTCGGGAGCACACATCGCAAACTCCGAGGCCTCATCACCCAAAGGACGCATTCCCATTGCAACAATTACAGTATCGGCTTCGAATTTAACATCTCCATCAGGAGCCTCACAAAGCACTCCATCGGGTAAAACTTCCTTGACCTTTCTATTTAGGTGAACCTTGAGACCACGCTCTTTAATTTGAACTCTTACGCCAGACATATGTAAGAAATTTCCACCATCACTCATACGGTCAAGCATCTCAACATTACATACATCCTTGCCAAGATGGCGCAAGTGCAAACCGAGCTCAATGCCAACAAGGCCAGCTCCCATAATTACAACCTTGTCTCCAATTTTGTCGACAGCATTGTATGCATCTACAGCATTCATAACGTTATTGCCATCGATGCCCTTAATTGGTGGTATAAACTGCCTTGAACCAAGAGCTGCGATGATAACATCCACATCCATCTCTTCGGCCATTTGCGGAGTAACTTTTGTATTAAGCCTGACTTCGATGTTTGGGTTTTCAAAGCATTTGCGCTGCTGCTGATTAAGGTAGTAATCGAGATTTTCCTTAAAGTCTACATTTCGCTCGCAGCGAATAACTCCACCAAGCTCGTTTTTAGCTTCGCATAGGATGACATTATGGCCTCTATCGGCACAATCAAGAGCCGCCTCCATGCCAGCAACTCCGCCCCCAACAATGAGAACTTTCTTGATAGTTTTGACCTCGGGCATTGCATAGTAGGCTTCTATTTCGCGACCAGAGCGTGGATTTATGGCACAGTAAGGCTCTCCATGAGTTAGCTCATTAGAAAAGCAAGACAGGCATCTAAAGCAGTGCCTTACGTCGTCTTCGCGCCCCGAGCGAATTTTGTTAACAAAGTCGGGATCGCACATAAAGGCACGTCCACATTCAATTACATCCGCCTTGCCAGATGCAATGACATCTTCCATGTATTCTGGGTGGTTCATTCCACCAATTGCAGCAACCGGAGCCTCAACATGCTTTTTGATTTCGGCAGCGTATTCTACGTTTACGCCTTCGGGAACAAACATGCTCGGATGCGTAATTGTAAAGACTTCATCTACCTCGTGATTTCCAGCAGAAACATGGATTAGATTTGCATGACCATCTAGGGCCATAGCATTGGCAATTCCAGCATCTAGATCGAAACCACCTTCGTAACACTCCGATCCACTAATGCGTACCTCAACCGGAAAGCTATTGCCTAGCTTTTTGTGAATTCCATCTATGATGGCATTTACAATACGGCAGCGATTTTCTGCGTTAGGACCGCCCCACTTATCTTTGCGAGTGTTTAGAACAGGGGATAGGAATTGATGCAGTCCCCAGCCATGTCCAGCATGCAGCAAAATCATTCCAAATCCCACCCTGGCCCCTAATTCTGCGGCCGAGATGAACTTATTGATAGTTCGCTCTATCATTTGTTCGTCCATTGCCTGAACGAGCCTGTCATCCTGCTGTATCTCTACAGGTGCATAAGCAGGTCCAAAGGACTTAGCCCCAAAAGTTCCCAGTGTTCTGTTGGCATACATCCCACAGTGTTGAAGCTCCATGGTGGCTACAGCACCATACTCAGAAATCTTGTGAGCTATACGCCCCAAATCTGCAGAGCAACCAGGCATATCAGCACAGAACTGACCGCCGCCTCCTGCACCATATTCGGCATCGACTATGCATTCCATAGAAGCAACGCTAGCTGCGCCTCCCATGGCTCTGCGTCCGTAGTAATAGGCTGCTCCCTCATTCGAACGACCATCGGCATGATTGTTCATATAGCCAGTTGGAGATGCAAAAATGCGATTTCTAAAAAGCCTATTGCCAATTTGAATGGGCGTAAATAGATGCGGATATTTTACCTTGACCATCTTTTTCTCCCTTCTCCTCCCTAAAACGAGCAAAGCTGCAATCCCCACAATTGCAGAGCTCACTCAATTGCAAAGCCCATCCAAACTTTATGAGAGAGCTTTATGCTCGTTATAAAGAATCGGATAAAAATTATAGGCTTTTAAAAATCGGTGAAACTGCAATTGCTTTTTTAGAGAGGAGTAATTGTCGATTAAAAAAGTTTCATCCTAGTTTTGATTCTACAGCCGGCAGGGTCTTTGCAGTTCTGAGTCAATCTACTCACAAAACACGCTTTTATTTACGGGTTTCTAGGGTATGCTTCCATAAGTTTTATGGAGATTTGAACCTGGGACATGCTTGATGACGGCGCAAGGGCGCAACGACGTAAGGGCGTAGCGGCGCAATGACGCAACGGCTGCTTTTTGCACCCAGGACATGCTTAATGATGCTGTAACGGCTGTTTTTGATGTTCAGGTCAAACTTGTTGGAAAAGGTACCCGCACTTTGCTTGCATCAGTTGGAAAATGTGCATCCACTTAGGCCAAACCCGTTGGAAAATGTGCAAAATCTCGGGTTGAAGTGGTTGGAAAATGTGCACGAACTACATTAAAATCGGTTGGAAAATGTGCACGAGCATTTTATCCCTGTAGAAATCGTAAAAGAAAGGCACACCTTGCTTGAGAGAAAAGTCTTCGAGCAGATGAAGCAATGGAAAGACTCGCCTTCGCGACGAGCCTTGCTGGTTACGGGTGCTAGGCAAATTGGTAAGACATATGCTGTACGCGAATTCGGACATCGTTACTACGACCAAATTGCCGAGTTGAACTTTTTGCTCAATCCGGATGCTGCGACTATATTCGATAAAGAACTTTCAAGCGAGGATATCTTGCGTCGACTCTCACTTGTTTCTGATACTCCTCTACAAAGAGGCAAGACGTTAGTATTTTTTGATGAGATTCAGGAGCGCCCAGAGCTACTTACGGCAATTAAGGGTCTGGTGGACACATCTGGCCTGGATTTTGTCTTGTCTGGTTCTTTGCTTGGAACCGAACTTCGTGATATCCGATCCAATCCTGTTGGTTACGTGTCCATTCTTAGGATGTATCCTCTCGATTTTGAGGAGTTTTGCTGGGGTATGGGCATTGATCATTCTTTTTTTGATTATCTAAATGATTGCTTTGACAATGAAAAGCCTGTTGATGAGCTTGTTCATAGTAGATTTCTTTCCCTTTTTTATCAGTATCTGGTAGTAGGAGGTATGCCCGATGCTGTTTCGACCTTTGTTGATTCCAACAACCTTTCCGCTGTTAGAGAGATCCAAGAAAGTGTGAAGGAATGGTACCGAATCGATATTGGGAAGTACTGTCCAGATCGGGAGAAACTTAAGGCGCGAGAAGCCTTTGATCTTATACCATCGGAGCTTAACAATCCCAACAAGCGTTTTGTGCTGAAGAATCTAAACGAACATGCTCGTTTTCGCAGTTATGAGGATGCTTTTCTTTGGCTTGCTAGAGCAGGTGTTGTGCTTGCAGTGTTTAATGTCACAGAACCTGCCTCGCCTCTTGTTTTGTCGAAGCAGCGCAACTTATTCAAGCTTTTCTATGCCGATGTTGGACTACTTACATGCTCATTTGCTCGAAAGACATCTCTTTTGCTGCTCGATGGCAACAATGCTGTCAACTTTGGCAGCGTATATGAAAATGCGGTAGCTCAAGAACTTGTTGCACATGGATTTGACCTACATTACTTCAATAGCAAGAAACATGGGGAATTGGATTTTGTTCTTGAAAATCGAGAGGGAGACATCATTCCCATCGAAGTCAAATCGGGAAAAGATTACAAACGACATCGAGCAATGGATGCTGTTTTAAATGTAAAAAACTGGGATCTCAAAGGTGGTTTGGTCTTGGGGCAAGGCAATGTAGAGCGCTGTGAGCGAATCTTGTATGCGCCTATCTATTTTGCCTCGTTGCTCAGGGCCGATTAAGTTTAACCTTAAGTTTAGTTTGGTCTTCTTAAACGAATTATTACGAAGTGCTGATTTGCTGCTTTGCTTTGGATTGGTTTTTGTGCTGTGGTGGCTATGCGTAAACCTGTGGCAGCTGTGTGCAAAACCGCAGATATGCGCAAAATGCCAGCGCTGGCCGGTGCTGGCCGGTGCTGGTGAGTTCCGCAGCGAACGCAGCAAGTGATCTAGCTTCTCTTATATAAAGGTGGTGTTTGTGGATGGCCTTTGCCTTGGGCTGCAAGGATGTTTGTCTTGAATATGCTGCTAAGAAAGTCTTGGATTGCGTCACTTTAGGAGTAGATGAGGGCGCTCGCATTGGGATCGTTGGCCGAAACGGAGACGGCAAGACCTCTCTTATCTCAATTTTGGCTGGCGTTTTAGAACCCGAGTCTGGCAAGGTATTTAAGCGAAACGACTTGAGCATTCGTTTGCTTGAGCAACAAGACGATCTCGATGACTTTGCAACTGTGTCGGAGTCGATCTTCGAAGACATTCCTGAGTATGTTTGGGCTTCTGATCCAAAGATTCGACAGATTATCTCGCATTTAGTTGGCTCTATAGATCTTGATTCTCAGATCTCTACGCTCTCGGGTGGCGAGAGAAGGCGGGTCTATTTAGCAGCAGTCCTAGTGCAAAACGACGACATTTTGATACTCGATGAGCCTACGAACCATCTAGATATGCTCACTATTGCTTGGCTTGCTGAACATCTTGTGTCGCGCTGGCGTGCATCGGATGGCGTTTTGCTCATGGTCACTCATGACAGGTGGTTTTTGGATGAGGTTTGCAACTCTATGTGGGAGGTTCACGATGCCAAAGTTGAGCCTTTTGAGGGGGGCTATTCGGCATATGTACTGCAGCGGCTAGAACGAGAAGAAGCAGCTAGGCTTGCCGAAACAAAGAGACAAAACCTGCTTCGCCGAGAACTTGCTTGGTTGTCTAGGGGAGCTAGAGCCCGTTCGAGTAAGCCTAAATTTCATGTTGAGGCAGCGGAAGCCCTAATAGCAAATGAGCCACCTGTCCGAAATCCAATTGAATTAAAGCGAGCTGCAATTGCTCGCATGGGAAAGCAGGCAGTAGAGCTTGTTGGAGTTAGTAAAACCTATAACGACAAAACTGTGGTAGATGATCTTTCTTGGGTGATAAGTCCGGGCGATCGCATTGGAATTTTAGGTGAAAATGGGGCAGGCAAAACCACGCTGCTTAAGCTTTTAAATGGCAAGACTAAGCCCGATTCTGGCTATGTAAAAGTAGGGAAAACTGTAAAGATGGCGAGTCTTTCTCAGCTTTTGGAAGAGCTGGAAGACTTTGGTAATTATCAGCTTAGAGAAGTGCTTTCTCGATACAAAACTCGTTATGAGATAGACGGTAAAGAGGTCTCGTCTTCTCAACTGTTGGAGCGTTTGGGCTTTGCGCCAGCACACTTGATGATGCCAATCTCCACTTTGTCGGGTGGACAGAAGCGTCGCTTGCAGCTCATGCTCACTTTGCTTGAGGGCGCTAATTTTTTGATTCTGGACGAGCCTGGAAACGACATGGATATTGACATGCTTGCTCAAATTGAGGGCGTGTTAGACAGCTGGCCTGGAACTTTGATCATGGTTACGCATGATAGGCACCTCATGGAGAGAGTTACAGACAACCAATATATGATCGTCGACGGCAAGCTTTTGCATCTTCCAGGAGGCGTGGATCAATATATCAAGATGACTGCCTCTGAGCAGGATGGAGATGAGCAGGTCAGAGATGGATCTTTGCGGTCCGGGCAGGCCGGTGGGGGTGAAGCTTCGGTTTCTGCTCATGGCGGCTCTGGTACTGGAGTTAATGCTGCTGTTAGTGGTGGAGCTGTTAGTGGTGTTGCCCTTGGTGGTGGTGCTGCTGGTGGAACTGTTGCTGGTGTATCTGCTAGCGGTGGAGCTGCCAGTGGTGCATCTGCTAGTGGTGCAGCTGCTGGATCTAGGACTCTTAGCAATTCACAGCGTCAGGAGGCTAGACGCAAGCTTGCTTCTGCTGAGCGCAAGATAACAACTCAGCAGGCAAAAATTGATGCAGCAAAAGAAAAACTCAATAATTGCGATCCTGCAGATTATCTTGCCCTTATTGAGTGTGAAAATGAGATTGCTGAGCTAAAGGCGAGGCTAGAAGAGCTCGAAAACGAATGGCTTGAGGCTTCGGAACTTTTGGGGGAGTGATTTTGAGGAAGTAGAATCGCGCTTCTTGCTCCGCTACTTGTCTATGATTCTTGCCCGCACTGAGGACGTTCGAGTTTGAGGAAGTAGGGGATTTTTGAGGGAGTAGAAGGGGTAACAAAGGGGAGTAGCAAAGAGGTATAGCAGAGAGGCGTAGCAGGACGCTAAGTAAAATTACTCGATCCCGTAAAGGCGCTCGCAGTTAGCATGCAAAATTAACTCCAATTCTTCATCGCTAAGTCCCAGCGAGAGCAATCTGCCAAGTTCTGCTGAATGTCCCCACATTGGAAAATCCACACCAAACATCATCTTGTCTGCGCCATAGCCCCTTATCATCTCTAGCGCATGCTCTGGTTCTAGACATGGCAGACTCGATGAGGTGTCAAAGTAGGCATTGGAACCCCTAAGCAATTTGAAGGCCCTGTCCCAAACCTGATAACCTCCAAAATGTGCTGCATCCACCTTTAGCTTGTCGTGTTTTTCTAACACGCGCGCAAGGCGCTCGGGCGATGAAAAGTCGTAACGGATATCTCCCATATGCACAAGTAGAACCAGTCCACGCTCTTCCATCAAAGAGTAGAGATCCATCAGCCTTGGATCATCAATGTTGATTTTTTGAAAGTCGGGATGGATCTTAATTCCCTTGAGCCCTAGCTCGCAGGTTTTATCAAGCAGAGACTCAATATCTTCGACATCTTCATGAAAAGCCCCGAGGCCTATAAATTCTGGATGCTTTTTGCATTCCTCGGCAATAAATTGATTGATTGAATGAACCTGTTCAACTTTAGTTGCCACCGAGCAAACCACATAAGCATCGACTCCAGCTTTGCTTCCAGAATCAATGAGGGTTTGGGCATCTCCACTTGTTGCATACATCGTAACTTTGTAGAACTTGCCAACATTATCCGATGCTTTAGACGAGATCTTGCTGGGATAAATGTGGCAGTGAGAGTCGATGATTCGCTTACCTTTAAGCATTGCAGACATCTTGTTGTCGAGAACAAAAGCGCGTTCTTCGGCGATGTCCGATGATGCGTCCGGGATGCCCTCAGGCCAGCCCAGCTTATCTTTTGCAAATCCAAAGGACGAAGGCACTGTGTTTGTGCCTTGAGTTTCTGCATCTTTTTGATTTGCAAATCCCATCGCTTTACCTTTGACCTCAGTTACGCGAGCACAGCTACTATTTAGTCGAGCAGCTCTACAAGCTCAATATCAAACGTTAGATCTTTGCCAGCGAGCCTGTGGTTAAAGTCTAGAGTTACGAATTCGTCATCGATTTCGGTGATAGTTGCTGGGAGCGCATGCCCATCAGTGCCAGAAATCATAACTTGCACACCAATTGGAGCATTTTCTGCACCCGGAAAGTTCTCGCGACTTATGTGCATAATGCGATCTTCGCGGCGCTCACCATAGGCCTCTGCGGCTGGAATATGAACTGTCTTTTTTTCGCCAACTTCTTGCATCTCAAGCACGGCCTTGTCAAAACCGGGAATCATCATTCCGGTTCCAACTTTAAACTCCAAGGGATCCCTGTCTGCACTGGAATCAAAAACAGTTCCGTCGTCTAGTCTGCCGGTGTAATGAACTCTTACGCTTTGTCCGACCTTCATTATTTTGCGCCTCTTTCTATATCTTTCTAAACCAATTTCATACAAGTAAAAGTTTGTTTTGTAGAGCAGAGAATGCAAGAGGGGTGTGCGCTGGGACTGCACGAGTTCAGCACGGCTTCTGCAGGTTTCTGCAAACTTCTGCAGGCTTCTGTACATCCGCTCAGTGTTCGTATCAATTCTGGTTTAACACAGCGTTCATATAAAAGCATCTGCAGAGAGGGCCTGTAAGCCGGGTTCTGTCGAGGACGGCCATTTATCTGGGATGCATGTTGCCATGCAACTCTAGCAAGCAACCCGGACGCGGACCGGGCAAGCCCATTGCGTCCCTATTTGCTCTTGCTTTGGATGGGGTTTACCAAGCCGGCTCGTTGCCGAACCGCTGGTGCGCTCTTACCACACCGTTTCAGCTTTTCTCCCGCTGCAACGTCGCCGACAGGCAACTGCAAATGCGGGGGAGTTTTCTTTTCTGTGGCACTTTCCGTCAGGTCGCCCTGCCCAGCCGTTAGCTGGCATCCTGCCCTATAAAGCCCGGACTTTCCTCACCAAGCCTAAAAAGCCCAAGCTCCTCAGCTTGCTCTACAGCTTGGCGCGACCGTCCGGCCCACTCTGCGAAGGGGATTCTA
>CAZOMM010000053.1:9599-14298 GCA_964581165.1 uncultured Coriobacteriaceae bacterium | reverse complement strand
GCTGCGGAGGTTGAGTCCGCTGCCGAAGCAGACGAACAAAATAGTGAGTCTGCAAGCGAGTAGATTACAGAGGCGGTAGTAACAAAATGCCAAGAGACAGGGAATCCACCTCGCAGCTTGTAGAGATGCTAGTTAGGTCTTTGGTGGATAGCCAAGAAGAAGTCTCAGTTGATTCGACCTCGGATGATCATGGTCTTTTGATTGAGGTCTCTGTAAGCGAAGAAGAAACTGGCAAGATAATTGGTCGTCAAGGTAGGATTATCAAGGCAATTCGCACTCTAGCTAGGGCTTCTGCCGATTATCCAGTAGACGTTGAGGTTTTAGGTTAGTTGTTTGTAAGCAAGTCCAATTGCAGCAAAAACCATAGATACAGAAATGTAGCAAGGGTGCTTGGCAAAGTTGGGCAAAAAGGGGAGGTCAAGGTCGAAGCGATCGATGGCCTCCCTTTCTTATTGCAGCCACAAATACAGGTTTATTTAACTCCACCTCCATTAGATGGGATACGCTCATCCATTGTTGAGAGCGTGCGAGAGCTAGGTAATGCTTGGGCTGTCAAATTCAAAGATTCCAATAATTCCAGCGATGCATTTGAGCTTAAAGGGCGTTTGTGTCTTGTCGCTGAAGAGGATCTTCCTAAAGAGGATCTGGCCGAGGATCTAGCCGACTTTTTAGAAAAAGAGATCAACTATACAGACCTGATTGGTCTTGAGGTGGTTGACGAAAAGCTGGGGTATTTGGGCAAGGTTGTCGATTTGATTGAGAGCTCAGCACAGGTGGCTCTTGTGGTCTTTAAGGATCTTGCTTGTCAGGATCACGAGCTTGAAGCTGAGTATGAGGCCTGCGATGTGAACGACGACTTCGACGGCAATCTTGCCTACCGGAAACGCGAGCTTGAAGCTGAGTATGGCGCACACAATGCGAACAACAGCCTCGGCGGCAACAACCAGAACAAGCCTGGTCACAATAGCCGCAGCCATGACAAGCCTGAACGCAGTTGCGAAACAATAATTCCCTTGGTAGATGAGTTTGTGCGTGATTTTGACCAAAACGGCAACTTGGTGGTCTCTATTCCAAGGTCGCTAATTGGTTTGAATGATTGAGAAAACAGCTATGCGCATCGATTTTCTTTCGGTTTTTCCAGATATGTTTGACGCTGTGATGGGCACCTCAATAATGAAGCGGGCTCAAGACAAGGGCATCATCGAGTATGCATCTCACAATCTACGAGATTGGACACACGATGTTCATCGCACAACAGATGACGCTCCATATGGTGGGGGTCCGGGTCTTTTAATGAAGCCAGAGCCGATTTACGAGGCGATGGACGAGCTGCTCCTCGCTGGTAACAACTCGGCTTTAGGTGTTTGCGAAACCCGCACTGCTGAAACCGGGGACGTAGAAACCGGGGCCGCAGAAACCGATACTGCCGGTCTTGCAATGGACGAGCTACTCGCTAGCAACAACTCAACTACTGTGATCATCCCAACACCAGCAGGGAAACCTTTTACTCAAAGGATGGCCGAGGAGCTCTCCACAAAAGAGCGTCTCATATTTATATGCGGTCACTACGAGGGTCTTGACGAGAGAGTTTATGAGCTAGCCGATCTGAGAGTCTCGCTTGGAGATTATGTGCTTACTGGCGGAGAACTTGCAGCAATGGTTATGACAGATGCCATCTGTAGGCTTATTCCCGGTGTGCTTGGTGACGAAATGTCCTCGGTAAGCGAATCCTTCTCGTCTGAAGGGCTTCTGGAATATCCTCAGTACACCCGGCCTTCTAGTTACAGAGGTATGGATGTGCCAGAGATTCTTCTTTCGGGAGATCATGGCAGGGTTGATAAGTGGAGGCGCCAAAAAGCCATCGAGACCACAGCTCGATTTAGGCCAGATATGCTCGAAAAAGCACAACTTACGAAAGAGGAGCGCCTTTGGCTTAGTAAGCGTTCCTTCGACCCTCAGTAAAAAACCTCTTTAAGACAATTGGAGTATTATCGTTTTTCGGATATTTGAACATTGTTTAGTTTGCTTGGTGTCGTGTGTTGTAGTAGGAACTGTGTATTCAAACATGTTCAACGCCTGCAAGAAACTAGGGTTTTGAACCTACTGATTTGAACCTACTAAATACACGCGCCAGGATGGCAGGGTTCGGAGGTATTTTTCTGAATGGTGCTTAAAGCTGCCAGTAGGCTTGTTCGTCTTGTTGTAGAGATAGTAGTAATTGTTGTTGCTGCTCTTGCTTTGTCTTTTATCGTAAGGGCGTTTCTTGTTGAGACCTACGAGGTTCCTTCTGGATCGATGCAAAATACGATTCAGATAGGCGATAGGATCCTAGCCGAAAAGATTAGCTACTATTTCGGCGACCCTCAAAAAGGTGACATCGTTACCTTTGTTAGCCCGATTCAAGAAGATGAATCTGTTGGAACCGAAACTATTTTGTCGGGCAACCAGGAAATCTTTGTAAAAAGGGTTATAGCCACAGAGGGCGATACTGTAGATATACGCAATGGTAGTGTTTACGTTAATGGAGAGTTGCTAGAAGAAGATTACATAGAAGATGGCAACGAGACATTTACTTTTACCTCCACCTATCATGATGTTGAGATCGAGTACCCTTATACGGTTCCCGAAGGAGAGCTATGGGTTATGGGAGATAACCGCGAAAATTCACGGGATAGTAGGTATTTTGGCTCCATAGAAGTTAGTTCGGTAACAGGCAGGGTGTTTTTTAGATATTGGCCTTTCAGTTCGTTTGGTCTCATGTAGAAAGTAGAGCAAGCGTAGAAAGCACAGCGAGCGCACATAAGACGTAGAAAGCACAGCGAGCATGGAAAGCGCAGAAAGCAGTCTCACATAAGCAACCAGCGGTTTCAACAAGCGGTTTCATACACGTAGCGCGCAGTTTCATACACGTAGTCTCATGTAAAAAGTAGAGAGAGGGAGTTTGCCTTGATGTCATTTCAGGACATAATCCTTGCCCTTCAGAGGTTTTGGGCAGATAAGGGCTGCATTATTCTGCAGCCATACGATATGGAGGTTGGAGCGGGAACTTTTCATACAGCTACCACCCTTCGCTCTTTGGGGCCCGATTCTTGGAGGGCTGCTTATGTTCAGCCAAGTAGGCGTCCTACCGATGGCCGCTACGGCGAAAACCCCAACAGACTGCAGCACTACTACCAGTACCAGGTGCTATTAAAGCCCTCTCCCGATGATGTTCAGGATCTTTATCTCGATTCGCTTCGTGCCATTGGGATTGAGCCTAAAGAGCACGATGTGCGCTTTGTTGAGGACGACTGGGAGTCGCCCACGCTTGGAGCTTGGGGCCTTGGCTGGGAAGTTTGGCTAAACGGTATGGAGGTTACCCAATTTACCTATTTCCAGCAGGTTGGTGGCATAGAGTGCCGCCCAGTTCCAGCCGAGCTTACCTATGGTCTTGAGCGTCTTGCGATGTACATTCAGGGAGTCGACTCTGTTTATGATTTGCTTTGGGTAGAAAACGAGGATGGCAGCAAATTTACCTACGGCGATGTGTTCTTAGAGAATGAGCGTGAGTTTTCGGCCTACAACTTTGAATATGCCGATGTCGATTTGCTCTTGGCTAACTTTAATGGCTATGAGGCGGAGTGCGGGCGTTTGCTAGAAGCCAAGCTGCCTTTGCCAGCATACGACTGTGTTCTCAAGTGTTCCCATGCCTTTAATTTGCTCGATGCTAGGGGAGCGATATCCACAACAGAACGCATGGGATACATCCTCAGAGTTAGAACCTTAGCTAGGGCTTGCTGTCTTTCGTATTTAGAAAATGTTTGCGGAATATCCACCTCCACCGAGTCTGACAAAAAGGATGATGCGCGATGAGCACCGACTTCAATAAGCTTGCCATTGAGATCGGAACGGAGGAGATTCCCTCCGACGCTCTTGTGCTTGCTTCTGACTATCTTGCTAAGCAAATGCCTGCAGAGCTGGATGCTGCTAGGTTAGATCACGGGCAGACGAGACTGTTCACAACTCCTCGTCGCATAATCATTCTGCTTGAAGATGTGGCAGGGGAGTCTAGAGCCCTAGCTCAAGAATTCAGAGGCCCTGCTGCAAAAACTGCCTTTGATGACAGCGGACAGCCCACCAAAGCGGCTCTAGGCTTTGCTAAATCAAAGGGCATAGAAGTTTCGGATCTTCAGCGTCGAATGGAAGGCGATGTAGAGTATGTTTATGCCTGCGTTGAGCAGCCTTCTCGTTCGGCTGTTGAGATTATCAAGTCGGCTATTGAGAGCCTAATACAAAGCATCCCATGGAAGAAATCTCAGCGCTGGGGATCGTGCGATGAGCATTTTTCTCGCCCGGTGCGTTGGTTGGTTTGCCTTTTGGGTGATCAGCTCATTCCCTTTACTTTTGCAGGTTTAGAAGCCGGACGTATTACCTATGGACATCGTTTGATGTCTCCTGATCCCATTGAGCTGAGGCGTGCAGACGATCTTTTGCCGGCTTTGGCTGGGGCATATGTAATTGCCGATCCCGATGAAAGAGCCCGGTCGATTCGCGATCAGATTGCTCAGGTCGAAAAAGACACTGGCCTTGTAGCCGAGGTTCCCGCAGGCACTTTTGCCGAAGTGCTCGGCCTAGTTGAGTACCCAACAGTTCTTGTGGGGTATTTTGATGAGGATTTTTTGAAGGTGCCCGCAGAAATCATCACCGATGCAATGCTTTC
>CAZOMM010000053.1:7775-9499 GCA_964581165.1 uncultured Coriobacteriaceae bacterium | reverse complement strand
AATCCCGACTATAACGACACAATAATTGAAGGCAACGAAAGGGTTGTGCGTGCCCGTCTGGCAGATGCGGCCTTTTTTTATCATGAGGATCTAAAGCATCCCTTGGCGGATTATGTTGATGATCTCGGCAATATGGTGTTTCAAGAAGAGCTTGGCACCATGCGAGACAAGGTTGATCGCATAGTCGAGCTTGCTTCTGTGCTTGCTCGTGAGGCTGACTTTGATGAGCAAACAATCGAGCGTGCACAGCGTTCGGCTCTCCTTGCAAAGGCCGACTTAGTTACAAATGCCGTTGTGGAGTTTACTTCTCAACAGGGAGTCATGGGTGGATACTACGCTCGTGCAGCGGGTGAGCCAGAGCAGGTAGCTGTAGCTGTGGAGCAGCATTATCGCCCAAGATTTGCAGGCGATGTGCTTCCCGATAACGATGAGGGCAAGCTTGTAGCTATAGCAGACAAGATGGACACGATAGCCGGCATCTTTGTGATAGGTCAGCCTCCGACAGGCTCCAAGGATCCATTTGCTGTGCGCCGCAGCGCAATTGGAATCATTTCTATTTTGCAATCAGACTTTAATGTTGATCTCTCTTCTGCTATTGAGCATGCCCTAGATGCATATTCGTCTGCCGGACTTTCTTTTGATAGGGCAGATGTTTCTACACAGATTCATGACTTCTTTGCAGGTAGGCTTGCGGTTATCGCCAAAAATAAGGGCTACGATGCCGAGGTTGTAAATGCAGTTTTGGCTACAGGCGTGATAGGTCCTGTTGAGGTGATGGCTCGTTGTGAAGCCCTAACAGCTGCGCGCGATCAAAATCAGGAGCTTTTTGAGGATCTGGAGACCGCTTATAAGAGAGCAAACAATCTGCGTGATCGCTCACTTGGCCTAGATCTGGATGAGTCGATCATGGGCGCAGAGGAAAAGGCGCTTCTCTCAGCAATTGATCAGGCCAAATCTCAGGTTACAAGCGCTCTCGATGCTGGAGACTACTCTTTGGCTCTGTCATCGCTTGCAGGGATGCGTGCTCCAATTGATGTCTTTTTTAGTGATGTCCGAATTATGGACGATGATCAATCGATTAGAGAGAACCACCTGCGACTTCTCAACAGGTTTATTGATGTGTTTGCCGGGGTTGCCGACTTTGAGAAGCTCGGGGGCTAGGTTGGGAGCTAAGCAGCCATGGAGATTGAGAAGCTTTTGAGAAGCCCGGGGATTAAACACCTATGAAAATCTGTGTTTTTTGTGCATCCAGTCAAAAAGTCGGAGAACCCTACCGATCGGCTGTAAAAGAGCTTGGTTTAGAAATTGGCCACCGGGGACATGATCTAGTTTTTGGTGGCTACGATACAGGACTTATGGGAGAGGTCGCCCATGCTGTTCGCGAGGCGGGTGGCAAGGTCTACGGTGTTGTTCCAGACGACGTGAGGGACTTTAAGTCGAGAAAAATCTTTGAGGCCGATGAGCTTTTTGAGGTTTTAGATATCCAGCTCAGAAAAAGGCAAATGGAGGAGCTGGCAGATGCTTATATTGCAGCTCCTGGCTCCTTTGGCACTCTTGATGAACTGTACGAGGTTTTGGTGCAGATGAAGATTGGCGGTAGATCTAAGGCTCCGGCTTTTCTTTTTAATGTAGACGGCTTTTTTGATCTGTTTGTCCAAGAAGCAAGCTTAATGATCGAAAAAGGTTTCATGGGCAAAGATGATCTGGAGCTCTTTGAGATCTGC
>CAZOMM010000053.1:0-7675 GCA_964581165.1 uncultured Coriobacteriaceae bacterium | reverse complement strand
AGAGCGGCAGACCACACATTAATCAAAAAATTTTTCACCTTATAAATGTTTTGAAGTTGATCAATATTTGACATGATCTAATATTGTTAGGTGCCAGTTGCTCCATTTACTTAGACGCATCTGTGGCATTTGTGTCTAAGGTCTGCGTCTAGCGTATGTGTGTAGCATCTGTGTGTAATTTAAGGCTGCGATTTTTTGTTGAGAGAACTCTAGAGGAGAAAAGAGAATCAAATGGAGACTTATTACAATCCCGAGGATCTAGGCAAATTTGCGACCATGGGTGAGGAGGCCTCAGAGTTATGGGATCTCTACATGGCCTACTATGGCAAGGTTTTTGAGGATGGTGAGCTTACTAAGCGCGAAAAGAATTTGATTGCCCTAGCCGTTGCTGCTGCTGTTCAGTGCCCGTATTGCATTGATTCTTACACCAATGCTTGTCTTGAGATGGATGTAAGCGAGGCCGAGATGACAGAGGCCATTCATGTTGCTAATGCCATTAGAGGTGGCGCGGCACTAGTTCATGGTGTTCAGATGAAGAACATCGTTAAGAAGGTGGCGATGTAAATGGCCTCTCCTACAGAAGAGGCTCTCCAGGCAATGTCTGCTGTGGAGCCTTTTGCTGAGAGAGTCGACGCTGATAATTCTGTGACCGAAGACCACCTTGCTACGATGCAGATTAACGTAGGTTGGAAATGCAATTTAGTCTGCAAACACTGTCATGTCGAGGCCGGCCCAAATCGTGAAGAAGAGATGTCAAAGGAAGCGATGGAAGCCTGCCTAAAGGTCTTTAAGGATCACGATTTTGATGTTATGGACATTACCGGTGGCGCTCCTGAACTCAATCCTAATTTTGAGTTTCTTATTAAAGAGGCTGCTGCTACCGGCAAAACCGTAATGGTGCGCTCCAACCTAGTTATCCTTCACGAACCTGAATATGCTCATTTGCCTCAGCTTTATCGTGATCTTGGAATTACACTTATTGCGTCGCTGCCGAGCTATGCCAAAGGTAAAACCGACAAAATGCGCGGGCAGGGTGTTTATGACAAGGTAATTTCGATGCTTCAAAAGCTCAATGAGCTGGGATATGGCCAAGAAGGTGGCCCGGAGTTGGATTTAGTTTTTAATCCTGCAGGTGCTATTCTGCCGCCTTCCCAAGAGGCGCTTGAGGCTGAGTATAAGCGCAGACTTTCTAAAGAGCATGGGATTACTTTTAACAATTTGTTTGCTATTACCAATAATCCTTTAGGAAGGTTTGGCAACTTTTTAGCTGACAGAGGCATTCTTGAGGATTATATGAACAAGCTAGAGGGTGCTTTTAATCCGGCTACACTACCTGGGATGATGTGTCGTACTCAGATCTCGATTGGTTACGATGGCAAGATTTACGATTGCGATTTTAATCAAGCGGCAGATTTACCTTGCATCACAGGAGAGACAATCTTTGACTATGTCAAAAAGGCAGGCGAGTCGCTAAGGCGCAAAATTGCATTTGGGAATCACTGCTATGCCTGCTGTGCGGGTAGTGGTTCTAGCTGCGGAGGAACTACCGCATAGGGAGGCATTGCCGCATAAGCTTTAGCTATTGAAGGCTTGCCATTTAAGGATTGTGATCGTAGGGACTAGAGCTTAAAAGCTTTGCTTTAACACAAAAACGGTCGAGATGCGCTTTGTAGTGTGTCTCGGCCGTTTTAGCATGCAGTGACGTTTTTACTCCCAAGGAGTTTTCACATACATTTCAACAGGAAAAACCACTGGATCTGAATTAAGTTTTTTGTCAACTTGGGCTGCTATTTCTGTAGGCGCTGTGACAAAGACTAGTGGAAGCTCCACCAATTTAGCCACATCTTGCGCAAAAGGAACTGCATCAAGGATGATGTCTGCTGTGGTTTCTTTCTTTAGATGCGTATTGCCAACTACAAAAGTCCCCTTAAGGCCGCTAACTCTCTCGATTTCTTCAAGAAGCTCAGCAGCCTCTTGTGCGCTAGCGGTTTGAAAACGGCGTTGGTTTACCACATAGAGCATTTGATATCCTGCCTTGGCGATTGCTTTGCGATAACGACCAAGAGCAGTAGCTCCATCTGGGTCGCCCCCAACATCGATGATGGCTGTGGTTTTTTTGGCTGCTGCATCGTTAATTGCTCTGTCTGTCGCAGGCCCTAGTGATGGAGTATCCAAGGTGGTTCCGGCGAACACAGGTGCGACCATGTTTATGCCTGCCGACTGCAAAAAATTGGTGGAGTCGGAGATTCGAAAATAAGGATTTACGATATCTAGATCGACCACTGTTACGTTTTTATTTTGCTGAGCAAGTGATAGGGCAAGGTTGATAGAAAGGTTGGTTTTTCCACAGCCATAGTGTCCGGTAAGCAATATCAAATTGTTGTTGAGAATACTTGCTATATTCATCAGGATTACTCCTTGCTTTGTATCTGCAGTGGCTTTGGAACATGCTAGCTACAAAACATATCAGTTGTGCAACATGTTAGATCAATCAAGCGCTAGTTGTGCTCTTTGCTTTGTGCTCTGTGTATTAAACGCATGCTGTCGGCCCCTATACCATCTTTCCTATCTTTGTATTATTAGTACAATGGGTAAAAAAAAAGGGGGGGGGATTTCTATTTCTTTTTGAAACTCGTATTATACTGGAGGGATTATCATGCTAGTGGATGGAAGAGAGTATTATGCGTAGTCTTTCTATTGACGATCCAAAAGTCACACAGATACTTCTCAATTCAACAGTCTTCGATGGTGTGGCAGCAGACGACATACAGGCGATATTGCAGTGCCTCAATGCCTCTATAACACATTACGAAAAGGGAACATACATTGTCCGGAAGGGAGATACGCTCTCCAGTATACCTATAGTGTTGCAAGGAGTCGTACAGGTTGAAGATGTGGATGCCTGGGGAAACACCACAATATACACTGTGGCGCAAGAAGGAGAATTGGTTATCGAAGGCTGGGTTTTTTCGCAGAAAACACCCGTTAGTGTTTCTGTCGTTGCCAAACAAGACTGCGATATCCTCTTACTCAACGCTGATAGTGTACTTACTACATGCAGCGACACATGCAAATTTCACAGCCAGATACTCCGGAATTTAGTTCGTAGTGTTGGAGACAGAGTTATTTACCTTATCGAACGAACGCGACATGTTGCACCAAAAACTATCCGAAATAAACTTTTGGCCTACCTCTCACACCAGGCATACAAAAATGCCTCCCTTTCGTTTTCGATCCCACTTAATCGCCAGCAACTGGCCGACTATCTGTGTGTCGACCGCAGTGCCCTCTCAGCAGAGCTAAGTAATATGAAAAACGACGGGCTTATCGATGTACAGAAAAATCAATTCACTATTTTGGCGAAAAAAGGGAGGACGATGCCCGATGCCGAACTTGATTTTACGGACATGCTTTTTAGTGTTTGATTCTTAGGATTTGCTTCCTTTTTTGTGACTTGATTTTTAGGCTTCTAACTTGCCTGTGTTAATCCGCCGTTGATACAGACAAGTTAGAAGCATTCAACAACGACAACCTCCCATCAAATGGTCTGCAGCCGTGTTAGTTTTGATTTAGCGTAGAACTAAATAGACAATCCTTGGTGATCCTTGGCTCTTCTCTTATAAATAGAGAAAAGGCCCACAGCGGCAACTATGGCAATAAGCCCAAAGATTGAGCTTGGAATCACAATGGAGTTCCAAGTTCCGGTGACATCAACCAGCGTTCCACACAAACCGTTTGCCACCGAGTTCATGAGATTTGTAAACACAGATAGTATGCCGATCGATAGTGAGATCTCCTCCTGTGTCTCAGATATCTCGGGAACAATGACAAAGCACACAGGCGGGAAAACCCTACTCACAATCCCATAGTAAATAAGATAGGGGATCAAAAGCGAGGCACTGGGTAGCGCAAACATTGCCACTCCATTTATAACAGTCAAAACCATGACAACAAGAATGAGTGTGTTGTAGCGCTTATTGGGAACTTTGTTCAGTACAAAACCCCATAAAAATCCAACAACAACCATGATGTAGGTAGAAATACTGCTGAGCGAGTTAGCGTCGGATAGTTCGATGCCAAATCCCCCTTGGTCTACAGAAGCACTCAAGTACGTGGGGAAATAGTTTCCATATGCTGCTGTGGTAAATCCAAACGAAAGAAACATGAGAATAAGCATCCATACGCCGCTGTTCTTTAGGCTATCCCTCATTTTGGCCTTAGAAGCGCCCTCTGGGATCTTTTCCATAAAGTTATGCTCAGCAGAAGGCATTTTGCCAAAGAGCAAAACCAGAACAAGCCCAATTAGCAGCAGGATCAAAATCATCCACCAAATGTTTATCCAAGCAAAAGATTCGTCAGCAGCAAGTGCGACCAAAGGATTGGATACGGTGAGGAGGATCAGCATGGCAAAGGATATCCAGGCGGTAGATATTGAGTTTGGAAGGCCGCGCTTTTCGGACGGGAACCACGCAGCGATGATGACAGGCGGCACCACCATCCAGGCACCATAAGCCATGTAGCCAAAAACACCAAACGCCATAAAGAGGATAAAGTTGGGTGCGAGATAAGCTACCAGCAGTTGAAACGACATCGTTAATGTAAAAAGAATCAAGCAGACGATCATCGTGCGTCTTGGCCCAAACTTTGCTTGGAACGGCCCTGAAACCAAAGCCCCTACAATTGTGAACAAGCCCACTATCGCCGAGACATTGCCGTAAGTTCCTACGCTTACCCCAAAGTATTCCATCAAAAGTGGAACTACAGACATCTGGCGATACATGACCATGGCAGCAAATATGCCTGCAATGATCACCGTGCTGGTGGCAAGCCAAGCTTTCTTGGCCTCAAAAATTGGGCTTTCATCGGTCATTTTAGAATCTCCTGCTAAAAGCATTAATCGGTTGTGCTGTTTTGCGGTCATGGCGTTTGCAGTTCGCCACGCTTGCGCTCTCGCTTTTTGTGCCCATGGCGTTTGCGCCACGCTATGAGTTTGCGGACGTGGTGTTTGCAATTCGCCGCACTTGCGGCCCCGCACTTGCGGCCCACTATGTTAAACCAGAATTAACACGATTGCTGAATGTGTGCGCAGATGCCGTGCTTAACTCGGGCAGTTCTCGCTCGCACTCCTCACCAAATCTAGGGGCTGCACCAGAAGCGATTCTGATGCAGCCCCCACGAATGCTTTATTGGATGACCTCTAGGCTACCTGACCTCTAGTCCACTCGACCTAGGCCAGCCGACTTAGCTAGGTGCCTGGCTTAAGCCCCTAGCTGGCTTAGGGCACCCGACTTAGCTGGGTGCCCGGTCTCTAGTCCACTCAACCTAAGCTACATTAATATCTCCGACATAGAGATCTTGACTACTAACATCGGCCTTAACATCTACGACCTTATCGCCAGAGTGAATCGAAACCACGTACTCAAGCGCTTCGACCTGATCAAACGGGGGTGTGGAGTTTGGAAAGTTACGAGAATTGGCCGAGCGGCCGAGCGGAATAGCAAAATATAAGAGCAAATACGGTTCGACTTTTCATCGGCACTGAGCATATCGATGATATTATTGCGGACTTACAGGGTGGTTTTGATACAGTCAAGGAGTTATAAGACATGAGCAATATATACGCTTCTGTAGATCAACTTATCGGAAATACTCCCCTTTTGGAGTTGACTCATATCCAAAGTAGTCTTCAGCTAAAATCGCGCATTCTCGCAAAGCTTGAGTATCTAAACCCAGTCGGATCAGTTAAGGATCGCGTTGCCAAGGCAATGATGGACGATGCAGAACGCTCTGGAGATTTAAAACCTGGCTCTGTCATTATTGAGCCAACCTCAGGCAATACGGGAATCGCGCTTGCATCTATAGCAGCTGTTAGAGGCTACCGGGTTGTTCTTGTTATGCCAGAGACCATGTCGGTGGAACGTCGCCAACTTATGAAGGCCTACGGTGCCGAGATTGTGCTGACCGATGGTGCAAAAGGCATGCAAGGCTCTGTTGAGAAAGCACAGGAGCTGGCCTCGAATACGCCAAACAGTTTTATCCCGGGACAATTTGAAAACCCATCTAATCCAAAGGCACATAACAAAACTACTGGTCCAGAGATTTTCAAAGACACCGATGGGAATGTTGACATTTTTGTTGCTGGTGTCGGAACCGGTGGGACAATCACAGGCATTGGGGAATATCTAAAGGAGCAAAACCCGGAGATCCAGGTTGTGGCAGTAGAGCCAGCTTCTTCGCCGGTTTTGTCTTCTGGCGTTTCGGGAACCCACAAAATCCAAGGAATTGGCGCAGGTTTTGTGCCCGATGTGTTGGACACCGAGATCTATGACGAAATTATTCCAGTAAAAGACGAGGATGCCTTCTCTGCTACAGATCTACTTGCAAAGTGCGAAGGGATTCTTGTTGGTATTTCTTCTGGTGCTGCTCTATGGGCTGCAATAGAGCTGGCAAATCGACCAGAGAACGAAGCTGCAAACATAGTGGTCTTACTTCCAGACACAGGTGACAGATATCTTTCTACTCCGCTTTTTAAAGACATCGTTGACGACTAAAAAAATTACGTAGAAAAATCACGTCTTTGAAAAGTCCTTTGAAAAATTGCGGGAAAGCTACACCTTTGAAGGGTTGCTTTTAATGAGGATTTATGCTAGAAGTGGAGGTTCCTAAGGAGGATTTGTGTTATGTAGAAGAGCCAACTGTTTGCTGCATTAAGCGGCTTGACGGTCTAGAGAAAGGCGAAGGGCCAAATGAGACTACATTCGCTTCCATTTAGTGATGATTTGAATCGGGCTATATACGAAGCTTTAAACCCTGATGAACTAACTTCTGACAAAAATGAAGCTTCAAAGTCCGAAGAGCTAACTTCTGACAAAAATGAAGCCGATGTGGTCGGTGGCTTTGACCTTTGCACTGGCCGAGGAAAAAATCATTCTGGCCAGTTGGTCGGCAGTGCTAATAGTGCTACAGATTTTAGGTATAGAAGCAGAACCTCCACGGCCAAGCCAAGATCTTCATAGCTGAGGTAGAACCTACAATCCTAGGAATCTAAATGAATAAGTCTGTCGGGTCTGCCTTCACTAGTGAAAACATCTATGAGTCGGCATTGAACCTGTTTTTGAGCTTAGGTTGGATAGAGCGCAGGGAACAGATTAGATACATAGGCGAAAGTAAGTGGGAAGTTGATGCCTCGGTTTCCATAAACTTCGAACGCTTGGCTGGCAGAATAAGTGGAGATGACTTCAGGCCCTTGTTGAAGTCTCTGAGATTTTCTGGTTGGCTCCTACCTATCATTGAGCTTCCAAAACTCCCGCGTACACGTTATTTGGAAGTTTGTCATTCTAATGGAGACAGAGCGTGGATTGCCCCTGATGAGATTTCCTATACTTTCGCGTGGATGATCATCATGGGTTGTATAGTGAAGGCAGTAAGAAGTGGATACCTAAATGTGCCCGATGAATCATCTTGGCGCCCCTCAAAAAAATTGACAGATCTTATTCTTCGCGAGATAAGAAATCCTAATCCTTCCGAAGATGATCATGAAAGTTTTCTCGGTAAGTTTTATAAAAAGCTGCGAGAAGAAGCATGCAATGGAAACAAAGAAGAAGCATGCAATGGAAACAAAGAAGAAGCATGCAATGGAAACAAGCTCGAAGAGGAATATAAAAAGTTTGCATAC
>CAZOMM010000052.1:9503-14642 GCA_964581165.1 uncultured Coriobacteriaceae bacterium | reverse complement strand
GCAACTCCGGTGTCGCCAAGCATAGTTTCGGGACGAGTGGTTGCCACCACAACATACTCGATATCGCCTACAGGCTCAGTAAGTGGATAGCGAATATGCCAAAGCGAACCCTTCTCATCCTCATGCTCAACCTCATCATCCGACAGAGCAGTTGTACAGCGAGGACACCAGTTGATGATTCTTTTGCCGCGATAAATGAGACCTCTCTCAAACCAATCGCAAAAGACGTGATAAACAGCCTGCGTATAGCGCTCATCCATCGTAAAGCGCTCGTTGTCGTAATCACAGGAACAGCCCATGCCTTTTAGCTGCTCAATGATTGTTGAGCCATACTCATCTCGCCAATCCCAGCACTCCTGTACAAAGCGCTCGCGGCCTAAATCAAAACGACTCAGTCCTTCGGCGGCGATCTTTTGCTCAACCTTATTTTGAGTAGCAATACCAGCATGATCTGTGCCAACAATCCAACGAGTTGGCCTGCCTTGCATCCTGGCTTTGCGAATTAGGGCATCTTGAATAGTGTCGTTTAAAGCATGCCCCATATGAAGTTGCCCGGTTACATTTGGAGGCGGAATCACAACTGTGTAAGCATCTTTGGACATATCGGCAAATCCTGCAGCATCGCGCGAGAAAAAGCCGCCTTCGCGCCAAAAATCAAACAATCTGCCCTCTATCTGAGCAGGGTTATAAGTCTTAGGCATATCTTTGGCGTATACATCCTGACCCTGAGCTGAAGTTGCCGTTTTATCCATTTTGTCCCTATCGCCCATATCGCTCAACTCGACACCCCTCCAAAAAGCTCAACACACTAAAACATCCAATCCGCCATCACTGGCTTGCTGCTACCAAAAGCCACCACTGGATTGCTGTTCCTAAAAACCACTACCGGCTCGCACTGCCCCTAAAAAGAAACCGCAAAAACAAAAGCCACGAAGCGGCAGCCCTAGGCATTACGGCAGACCTAAGCGCTACAGCCCTAAACGCGGCAGCCCTGGGCACTACGGCAGCCCTAGGCACTACAACCTTAGGCACTACAGCCCTAGGCACTACGAGTAGAAACCTCTCCTCCTGCTTCGTTGTTTATCTCCCCAGACATCCCAGGATCTTCGAGCACAGCAATCTCTGGAATCTCAATAGACTCAAGCGGATTATCCGCCTGCTCGGGTTCTACTTTTATTGAAGTTGGCGGAATCTCACCCTTGACCGACTTAGACGTAACAACAACCTCAGATACATCCAAGCGTTCGGGTAACTCATACATGGTATCCTGCAAAACTCGCTCGCAAATTGCCCTGAGACCTCGAGCGCCTGTTCCATGCAAGATTGTCTCTTTGGCAATCTCGTGTAGGGCCTCATCGGTAAAGGTAAGCTTGGTACCATCAAACTCAAAGAGCCTTCGGTATTGCTTTACCAAGGCATTTTTAGGCTCGGTTAGAATCCTAACCAGAGCATCCTCGTCAAGTTCGTCCAAAGAACAGATCACGGGGATTCTGCCTATAAATTCAGGGATCATTCCAAACTTCTGCAAATCCTCAGGAGTAACCTGAGACAAAAGTTGATTGCCTTCTTTGTCGGCGGCACCTCTAACATCCGAGGCAAATCCAATACCGCCTTTACCCACCCTAGCGCCAATAATGCGGTCTAAACCTACAAAAGCACCACCTAGAATAAACAAGATATTGGTGGTATCTATACTGATTAACTCCTGATGTGGGTGTTTGCGCCCACCCTGAGGAGGAACCGAAGCCTCGGTGCCTTCCACAATTTTAAGCAGTGCTTGCTGCACGCCTTCACCAGAAACATCTCTGGTGAGCGAAACATTTTCGGCCTTACGGGCAACCTTATCTATCTCATCGATATAGATAATTCCCATCTGAGCGCGCTCGATATCAAAGTCGGCAGCTGTAATGAGCTTGAGTAGAATGTTCTCAACATCCTCGCCAACATATCCCGCCTCAGTTAGAGTTGTTGCATCTCCAATCGCAAATGGAACTTTAAGAATCCTAGCGAGAGTCCGAGCCAAAAGCGTTTTACCACTACCCGTTGGACCTAAGAGCAAAACATTGCTCTTAGAAATCTCAACATCATCTTCTTCTTCAAAATTTACAAGGCCAGCCTTTTCCAGCTGCTCCATTCCTATGCGCTTGTAATGATTGTAAACAGCAACAGATAGCGCACGCTTGGCATTATCCTGACCTACTACGTACTTAGAGAGCTCATCGAAAAGCTGTTTTGGAGTTGGAAGATTGTTGAGAATAAAATCTTCCTCGTTGATAAACTCATCACTATGAATTGAACCCGATACCTTTGAATCTTCTCGGAGTTCTTCTTCGAGCATATTTTTTGAGGAAGCCATCGTGCTGGGCATAAAATCAAGATCGTAATCAACTAAGTCCATGCATGTTCGCAAACACTCGTCGCAAACATATACGCCAGAACCACCAACGAGCTGATGAACCTCCTCGCGACTTCTTCCACAAAAGATGCAACTTAGCGGATTATGTTTAGCAGCATTTTCATCACTGTCTTCATGAGTGCCGTCTTTGTTATTGTGATCCTCGGACATCTTCTCCCATGCTTTCATATTACTGAGGTGCAAGCGAAGATCTAATTTTCGCCTGCACCCCTCTCAATCAACATATCTATTGAGTTTACCTACTTTTACAGGCGCACAGCTCAAGGCCACGGTGAGCCGAATGAATTAAGCTGCGCCTCCTGCTTTCTGCTTTCCGCTTCCCTAGATTTCTCTAGCTGTTGGACTCTATAACCTTGTCAGCAAGACCATATTCCACAGCCTCCTGAGCGTTCATAAAATTGTCACGCTCAGTATCGACCTGGATCTTCTCAACAGGCTGACCAGTATGCTTGGCAAGAATCTCATTCAAGCGCTCGCGAATGTAAAGAATCTCCTTAGCTGCAATCTCAATCTCGGTTTGCTGGCCCTGAGCGCCACCACTAGGTTGATGAATCATCACCCTAGAATTAGGAAGCACATATCTCTTGCCAGGAGCGCCTGCGGCAAGCAAAACAGATGCCATAGAGGCACACTGACCAATGCAGATGGTCGAAACGTCAGGCTTAATAAATTGCATGGTGTCATAAATCGCAAGACCCGCTGTAACAACTCCACCCGGAGAATTGATATAAAGCGAAATTTCCTTGTCGCTATTTGCGCTCTCAAGATGCAGCAGCTGTGCTACGACAGAATTAGCAACATGATCATCAATCGCTTCACCAAGAAAAACGATTCTCTCGTTGAGCAGCCTAGAATAGATATCAAAACTGCGCTCACCACGAGGAGACTCTTCGATGACATACGGGATGAGAGCATTTCTGTTTGTGTACCTAAGCATTCTTTTAGCTTCATCTCCTTAATTGGAGTTCCAACATCTCAAACTCCACTAATTTAGACTCTAATTTAGACTCTAAGTCGTTGCTTGCATACGTACTTGCACACGTTCCTACATACATACTTGCATACGCGATAAAGGCAATGAGTTTTTACTCCTCTGCCTCATTGCTGTCGCCCTCTGCCTCATTGCTGTTGGCCTCAACCGCAGCCGCAGCCTCAACCGCATCGTTGTCAGCCGCAGCCTCAGCCGCATCGTTGTCAGCCGCAGCCTCAGCCTCAGCCGCGTCCTCGCCTTCGCCCTCAGCTTCGTCTTCATCTTCAACTGCCGTGTAGCTCACTTTTGCATTTTCGTACAGCCATTTGGCTGCCTTATCGCGAAGGATCTGCTCTTTCAGAAGAGCCATCTTATGATCTGCTTCCCATTCTTTGCGAGCTGTCTGAGGATCGTCGGCTACATCCTCAAAGGCCTTATCGATGTCCTCTTCGCTTACCTCAAGCTCAAGACTGCGCGCTAAGGCATCGAGGGCAAGCTCCTGCTTGGCAAGCTCTACTCCTTGTCGCTGCATATCTTCGGCAAATTCGCGAGAATCCCTGCCGGTAATCTTGAGATATTGATCGAGTGAAATTCCCTGATCAGAAAGATTGATGTAAAGATTACGAAGTGCTGTGGTCTGAGCATCTTGAATCATCTCGTCACTGGGCTCACCCTCGAGCCTAGCAGCAAGTGCCTCTAGGCATTCAATAGACTTATTTCGATCCAATCTAGACTCTTTTTCGGCAGCAATCGATTCGCCAATTTGCTTACGCAGACCCTCGACATTTTCTGCCTCACTAGTCTTTTGAACCCACTCATCTGTAAGCTCAGGCATTACCTTGGCTGTTATCTCTTCGACGCTCACCTTTGCAGTGATCTGAACCATTGGATACTCTTCTCCCAAGCCAAACTCGGAGCTAGGAAGGGTAATCTTTTTCTCCTCCCCTATAGACATGCCAATAAGTTCCTCATCAAATTTGGAAGAATTAGAAGTCGATGACCCCACAACATGAGTGGTACTTTGCTCCTTGCCCTCCTCAATTGGCTCGCCGTTGATCTCACAGCTTTGCGAGTAAACGATAATGTCGTCGTTTTTAACTGGACGATCTGTAACTGTCTCAAGATCAATGTAGTAACTGCGAAGCAAATCTATCTGGGCATTGATTTCTTTTTCGGTAGCCACTGGTGCAGGCAACTCTACTTCTACAGGATCTGTAGAGCTAAGCTCTAAGACAGGCTTAACAACGATTGTGAAAGAGTACGAATAATCCTCGCCTTTTTTGACCAGAGATTCTTCATCTTCGTACTTGTACTGACCAAGCGCCACCATATCGGCTTTATCAACAGCCTCAGGTGAATGCTTCTCAATTAAATTGACTGTAGCCTGCGAAGTAAAATATTCCGCACCAAAATTATGCTCGAGAACAGTTTTGGGTGCCTTGCCCTTACGAAAACCAGGGATACGGCTTGTCTTGTTTACCTGCTTGTAGATGGAATCAATTTCTAAATCAACTTCATCTGCATCGATGGTGACCTCAAATTTAACCTTGTTATCCTCGAGACGTTCGAATGAACTGTTCAAAACTACCAACTTTCTTCTTCAGAATACCCGGTGTCCGCCGGACCTCCTGTTATCCATGTGTGCAAAAAACGTTCCAATTTTATGGCAACGGTCGATTCTAGTCGATATCTCTGCAGATAGACGCACAGCCCTTGTATTCGGTAGTTAAAACGACACTACGTCGACATTCCG
>CAZOMM010000052.1:5099-9403 GCA_964581165.1 uncultured Coriobacteriaceae bacterium | reverse complement strand
TCGACATTCCGTTGTTAAACTCTGCTGTTAATCTCTCGGCGATACTTACGAAGCATCTCCAAGGTGGCATAGGCGTGATCAAACTCCACACCAAACGCAGCTTCGATATCTTTAAAAACCTGCGACTGAATCGTTAGGTTGTAAATGTCTTGTCCGATGTTTTTGCAGGTTGCAGACTCTAGTGCTGCCTTAATCTCTGCAACACTGTATTTGTTACCAAGCATCGCCGCCAGCTTGTGCTCAATAACCATCGACAAAAACGAAACCAAAAAGTACGACTGCACATCTGCATACGACCAGAACTCATCTGGCACACCCTCAACATCCGGGTCGGGAGCGCTATAAGCTTTGCCTATCTTTTGCAAATTGTGATAGCGTCTGATAATTACCGATTCTGGAACATCCACCTCAGTGGTCACCAAAGCGTAATAACCCTCGAGCGCAACATCACGCATATACGACTCGGCATCAAAACTAAAAAAGCTTTGTTCTATCTGCTCGCCGGGGGTTTCTGTTGTGTCATGTATACGCACATATCTATCCATCTCGGGAGACAAGGACAACGAACCTTCTTCGGGATTCGAAAGAAAATCGATGATAGATGTGTCACGCAACTGCTTCATCTTTGCTGCGTTGTGTGATGTCCACATAGAAATAACCTTTTCAGGAATTGCAACATCACCTATCACGCGCTCTGTCTCGAAGGTCTTATGTTTAAAAGTTCCAGCCTTGTTCCACTTATAGCCCTTTTCATCAAGAATAACCTCTTGCATAGCAAGTGGAGCATTTTTGAGCTTGCGGTTCACCACATAACCGTTGCCTGTACGATAAAGGGCTGCTAGGCACGAATTTGAGCCAAAGCCTCTATCGGCAGTGATAACAATTTTGCGCAGACCATAGCGCTTCTTGATTCTTGAGATCTCGGCAAGAAGAGTATCTGTACTAGCGTTGCCCTCGGAAAATAGCACGCAGGCCGCTGGATTGCGGAATCTATCAAAAAGAATTCCTACCTGCACTAGGATCATATTTTCTAGACCCTTGGCATCGGAATGTCTGAAATTCTTACCTTTAGTTGAATTAAAGTAATAGCTAGTAATATCTAGCGAGGCCACCTTGTCTTCGCATTCATGGCCTTTGTTGGCAATGCGATATACATGTCGTTGCAGATCGTCGGCTATGTCGCCCATAAGCCCAACAGAATCAAGTCTAGGCAAAGTATCGTAATCGCTAGTTAAGAAGAGCTGCTCTGGCAATGAGTGTTGCCCGTTCATGGGCAATGGGAGAAAAAACTCTCTAACCGTGAAATATCTTAAGGCCGAGCAAATGCGCTTGACCTTAACCGGATCGCCTATACGCCTTTCTAAGAAAGATTCAATCTTTAGCGAGTTGTATAGGGCATCCACAAAAAAGTAACCATAGTTGACCATCTCAGAGGTCCTAGAATTGGGCATGTTGAAATTAATCGTAAGCTCGCCCTTTTTAGAAAAAGAATCGCTCGTCATGCGCTTAGCTTCTTCTTTGAGTTTTTCTATGGCATTTGGATCTTCGGCTAAAAGCTCCGATAACTCTCCACATTTTCTAATGATCCTTTGCCTGATCTTTTGCTTTTCGTCTCTATAGCTTTCTACAATATAGACTAGTTCTCGCTTTGTGGTCTTGCTGCGCTTGACAACAACGAACATGATTCTCAGAGCACCTCCCGATGCAATTCCCACAAGTCGCACCTAATACAATGGTAAAAGGTCAAAAGAATCGGCTAATGGGCTAACTCAGATGTTGTTTCACATAACTGAACTACAAACAAGGCGAGATAATATCAAGCTATTTGTTCTAGAAAGGCTCAAACTGTGCTCGCCTGCGCAGACGGACTTAAACAAACGATAAGCGTTTAAATTCTAGGCCTTTAAAGGTCTTAGGTGCATCAGGTAGCTTTTAATCCAAGATTACGTGACTAAACACCCCATCTTCATAGATCCCAAAACTATGTGAGCCATCTTTGGGAATACCAACACTTCCTGGATTAAAAAGCCAAATAGAAGGGAAGTCTGGACTACAAGCGTTAACTTTTACATGTGTATGCCCCGAAATAAAAGCGCTTCCCGGCGGAATATTCGGAAGGTTTTGGGGCGAATAGATATGTCCATGCGAAAAGAAGAGTTGGCGCGGGTGGGACTTTTTACTTTTGTCGTAGGCAAACTTGGGATCAGGATCAAGAATCATTGAATACTCCGCCAGACAGGAGAACTCCAAGACCATCTGATCTACCTCTGCCTCGCAATTGCCTCTAACAGCCATGACTCTATTCGAGATGCTGTTCAACATGGCAATTACGCTTTTTGGTGCATAGTCTTTTGGAAGATCATTTCTAGGCCCGTGATAGAGCAAATCGCCCAACAACACAACCTTATCGGGATCGAGTTTTTCTATCTGAGCAAGCAAACGCTCGCAGTACTTGGCTGCTCCATGAATATCTGAGGCTATTACAAGTCTCATCTAGATCTCCTTTTTATGCGTTCCTTTTATGCGCTCTATGGTTGAAGAGAACTAAAAATGCTCACACCGTCAAAAACCTGCCAAGATCCCAATTGCAATATCCCTAACGGATCTTCAAGAGTCTCAGTTATGTTCCATAGATTCCAAGACTCATTTAGGCCTCGACAATATAGCAGTGGATCACCCATCATAAGACAGCTTTGAGTGGATGTTATATCTTCAGCGAGCAAAAACCTTTGGTATTCAACGGTATAAGTATCACTTGATGCACTTGAACTCGAGCTTGAACTCGAACTGCTCAACGAGCTTTCGTAATACACAGTTGCCTGCGTAATGTTTCCATAGTCATCGTACTCAAGCTGCATCGAGTCTACGTCTTCTAGTTCATCCAAATAATCCGAGGTCAAACTACTCCAAATGCTTGTTGTAACCGTCCCAGAAGCTCCTACTAAATATCCGAGAGAGTCATATTCAAATGTCTCGGTAAAGGTATCGAGTCCGCTTGCACTAAAGTAAATAGAAATACAGTTCCCATCCAAGTCGTAGCTGTAATCGCAGGAAAACTCTGCGCCCTCGGTATCAATTGAGATAAGCTTGCCTTCTTCGTCCCAAGTAAACACGTAAACATAGTCGCTGCTAACTACCCTGCTAATTTGACCTGCTTCGTCGTATTCCATAGATATATTTGCAAGCTCCTCGTCTGTAGATATGTCTTTCTCGATCACCGCTATAAGATTTCCCGCTTCGTCATACGAATAAGTCAAAACCTCATTAGTGGTTTCGTTAAGGGCTTCAGATAGCTGGCCGTTCTCTAAATACTCAAAGCTCCACGATTCTGAATCATCATCTTGAGTAATCGTGAGCGCCGACAGCTTGCCCTCTTCGTCATAGCTATATTCAGAAGTCGTAGAAGTCCCACGCGATTTACTAACAAGGCTTGTGACTGCTCCTGTAGGGTCATACTCAAGTTCGATTGTAGAGTTGTAACTAGAAACACTTTCTGTGGCGGTGTAGCTGGTGATAAATTCCACAGGCAGCCAATACTCGGTGAGCTTTGTGGAGCTTAAGCCAGTTATCTCGAGCGTCTGATCGCATTCTATTGAAAGCAGCTCTGTGTTAGAGGAAACATCTATAGAAGAAAGACTGGTATCCGAAACATCCAAACTTTTTAGTGCCGATAAAGCCGAAAGATCAATCTCTGAAACAGGATCGCCCGAAAGATCTAAAGTCTCTAGCGAGGATGCTTGTGTGAGATCAATTTCTGAGATGCCAGTATTAGAAAGATTGAGATATGTCAGCATCGACAGATCCGACATATCAATAGAGACAAGACCACTGCCTGTTGCCGTAAGACTTGTTAGATTTGGAAAGATTTCTAAACCATCTATGGTTCTAGCTCCGTCAATCTCTAGCTCATAAATGGCATCGGCCTCGCTTAGCGAGATATACCCATCTTCATTTACATCAACAGCCACAAGGCTAGATCTCATAGCGCTATCTGAAAATCTATTTCCATCGATGCGATACGTGTAATTGACAACTCTCCAAACAACAAAAGAGCTAAGGGCACCAAAAATTAGAAGTAGAAGAAGAACCACCGAAACAAGATTGCGCCCAAACGAGCGACCCGTTAAACGAGCAATAGCTTCGGGCCCAACAACTCTTCCAACAAGCGATGCTTCTACAGATGAGGGGTTTGCTTGATGATAGCTGGAGCGTAAATCAAACATCGATATCTTTTTGGGCTTAGACGGCTGCCAAGACAACCAAGCGCCACCATTCTCGATATATGTTTCCTGCTCTTTGTATTC